>NZ_BAABBE010000013.1:0-255045 GCF_039537795.1 Lentzea roselyniae | reverse complement strand
CGCAACTGGTCGCTCTGGTCCGAGCCGGCGCCCGCTTCGAGAACGGCACACTCGTCGAACGACCCGACGAACACGCACCACCCACCGCAGCATAAAGATCTTCATCCACAGGTCTTGACTATTGCTCCCGAGCCGGCGTCACCGGGCCGCGTTGCCCAGTGAGTCCATGATGTTTCGTGAACGATCTTTTTGCCAGTACTTTCGAGTCTCGATTCGCCACGTCCAGGTAACGCGTTGGCAACCTCACACGTGTGCAGTGCCTCTCACCTGCATGGACGTCGATTCTCCAAGCTTCGGTCCTCTAGCATTTTTCGAGTGGATCGGATGAGCTCTTTGGACGCAGGCTTCTACTTCATCGAGGACGAGAACGTGCCCATGCACGTCGGCTCCGTCCTGGTCTTCGACGGGCCGGCCCCGTCCTACGGCGATGTGATCCGCCTCTTCATGTCGCGGCTGGAGCACGTGCCGCGCTACCGGCAGAAGGTGAAGGCCCTGCCGTTCCACGTGGGCCGTCCGGTCTGGGTCGACGACGACCACTTCAACGTCCTCTACCACGTGCGCCACACCGCGGTGCCGTCGCCGGGCGGTGAGGACCAGCTGCGCAACCTCGCGGGCCGGATCTTCGCGCAGAAGCTCGACGACTCGAAGCCGCTGTGGGAGGCCTGGCTCGTCGAGGGCCTCGAAGGCGGCCGCTGGGCCATCATCTCCAAGGTCCACCACTGCATGATCGACGGAGTGTCCGGAACGGACATGCTCCAGCTCATGCTGGACTTCCAGAAGGAAAGCGTTGTCCCGGAGCCCGCGCAGTGGAAGCCGGCGGCGCAGCCGTCGACCCTCGACCTGGTGGTCGACGGGGTGCGCGACGCCGTCGTGACCCCCGTGCAGCACCTCGCCGCCCTGCCCGCGCTGGCGCGGAACCTGCGGTCGCTCAACGAGATCCTGGACTTCGGCAAGTCGGTGCTGGGTTCGCTGCCCGGCACGGCACGGCGACTGGTCACGCGGGCGGCGACGTCGCTGAACGGTCCTATCGGGCCACACCGCCGCTGGGTGTGGGCGCGCGCGTCGCTGGCCGAGATCAAGCAGGTGCGCAGGGCCGCCGGTGGCACGGTCAACGACGTGATCCTCACGGCGGTCACGCGCGGCTTCCGTGATCTGCTGGAAAAGCGCGGCGAGCTGATCGACGGCATGGTCGTGCGGACCATGGTCCCGGTGTCGATGCGCAAGGCCGACCAGCACAACGAGCTGAACAACCGCGTCAGCGCCGTGCTGGTGAACCTGCCGGTCGGCGAGGCCGACCCGGTGAAGCGCCTCGCGTCGATCCGCACGCAGATGGACGACCTGAAGAACTCCCGCCAGGCCGCCGGCGCCGACGTGATCACGAACCTGTCGAACTTCGCCGCGCCGACGCTGATGGCGCTGGGCTCGCGGACCGCGATGCGGTTCCCGCAGCAGATCCTGCAGACCGTCACCACGAACGTGCCCGGCCCGCGCATCCCGCTCTACATGCTCGGCCGGCCGCTGGTGGAGATGTTCCCGTACGTGCCGATCGCCTCGACGATCCGGATCACCGTCGGTATTTTCTCCTACCTGGACAAGTTCACCTTCGGCATCAACGCCGACTTCGACGGTGTGCCGGACGTCCAGCTGCTCGCGGACGGCATCCGCGCGGGCTTCGACGAGATGGTGGCACTGGCGGCCGAGAAGGACGAGCAGGGCTGAGGCACGATCTGACGGTCCAGGCGGGTGCGCACGACCTGCACCTGACCGTGGTGGGCCTCGACGCACGGCTGGGCGCCCTCGGGCTGGCGCTCGGACAGGTCGACGACCTCCGCATCGAGCTGGAGAACGTGCGGTGGTCGCGCTGGCGTGCCCGCCGCGCGACCGTCGTGTGCCGCGACGTCCACGTGAACCCGCCCGCGACGCTGGTGTCGTCGCCCGTGGAGTTCCGCGTCGAGGTGGCGCATTCGGACATTCCGGAGCTGCAACTGGTCGGCTGGTTGCCGCTGAGGGTCCAGCTGGTCGGCTCCGAGCTGCACGTGCGGCTGCACCGGTGGCTGCCGGCGCGCGTGTTCGCGGTGCCGGAGCTGCCGCGCGGCATCCAGCTGACCGGTGTGGAGCAGCTCGACGACCACTTCGTGCTGACGGGAGCCGCCCCCGTGCTGCGCGAGCGGCTCACGTTCGGTCAGCTGGCCGCGGTGCTCAGGCGGTTGGCGTCCATCCAGTCCAGGACCCGCTCGGACACGACCTCGGGGATCTCCATCTGGGGCACGTGACCGATGCCCTCGTACTCGTCGTAGCGCCAGTGCGGGTGCCTCCTGGCCACGTACCGGGCGGCGGCGACGTTGACGAGCCGGTCGCGGTCGCCGCTCATCAGGAACACGGGAACGCGGACCTTCTTCATGGCCGCGTAGTAGGCGCCGCGCTTCGACGTCGTGAAGACGGTGCTGCGCGCGGCAGCGAGGAACGCGGCGTCGAGGCCGGGGATCTTGGCGCGTTCGCCGATGAGGTGCTCACTCGCCTTCTTGAGCTCCTCGGGAATGGTCGTCGGGTCGGCGCAGCACAGCTCCAGCACCCGTTCGACCTGCCTGCGTGCGGGGACGGTCCTGGCCTTGGCGAGGAACCGTTCCCCCAGCCCCGGCACCGAGTACATGAAGAAGGTGCTCAGCATCAGCGGGTCGGGGCGCGTGCCGAACACCATCGGCAGTGCGGGGTCGACCAGCACCAGGCCCCTGACCAGGCCGGGGTTGTAGGCGGTGTGGAAGAGGGAGATCATCCCGCCCATCGAGTTGCCGACGAGGATCACCGGCTCCCCCACGACCTCCCTGACGAACCGGCCGAGCAGCTTCGAGTTGGCCTGGACCGTGGTCTGGCGTCCCTCGGGGGCGGTCAGGCCGTGGCCCGCGAGGTCGACGGCGGTGACGCGGGCTTTCTGCGCGAGCAAGGGCGCGAGGAGTGCCCAGTTCAGGTGCGAACCGCCGAGCCCGTGCACCAGGACCATCTTCGGACCGTCTTCCGGTCCGCCGAAGTCGACCCAGTGCACGGGCCCGTCGAGGTCCGCGTGGTGGCTGGTGCCGCCGAAGTTCGCCACAGTCGTCATACCAACCAGTATGTCGGTTGTTGCTACCGGTTGGTAGCGCCCGTTAGCGCCACGGCTGCGCGGGCTCGCACGTCTTGGGATCGGTGTTCGGGTCCCGCCACCCGCCGGAGACGATGACGCCCTGCGGGTTGACGAAACACTTGTTGCCGGATCCGTTGTTGGTGCCGAGCAGGTTGCCGGCCGCGTCGTAGGCCCTGACCTCGCCGAAATCGGTCCCCTCCGGGGGCGACCAGGTCGTGGGGTGCACGATGCGCGCCACAAAGGTGTTGTTCGCGATCGTGGCGTCGACCGTCTGCCCGTCCGCGGTCAGCGTCACCCTGGCGACCTTCGAGTCGACCCGGCCGGCCGCGATCCGGTAGCCGTGCACGCCCCGGTAGATCGGCTTGTTGCCCGGTACGTCACCGCCGGTCGACGCCCCGAGGCTGTCCGCCGAGAAGTGCCCCGGCAACCACTCCGGGTCGAACCCGCTGGAGAAGCCGGAGTTGAAGGGCATGCCACCGCTGTCGAGCGTGCAGGTCAGCACCGCATTGGAGGTGTAGATCAACGCGAAGGCTCCCTGCCCGGAACCCACGTGCTGGTAGAGCTTCGGCGTGCCCTGGACACCCGCGGACTCCTGGCAGCCCTTCTCGATTGCGGCGATCCGCTCCTCGGAGAGGCCGGGGATGACCGGCGCGGGCCTCGTGGTCGGAGCGGCCGACGTGGCCTGCGTCGTCATCGGGGCCGGCTGGTTCGCGGTCTGCGGCTGCGACGACGGCGCGAGGAACACCACCCCGGCGGCCACGGCACCGACCGCGGTGGCCGCGGCGAGGACCGGGGCGAGCCTCATCCGCCGCTGGCCGCGTCCCGCGACGGCGTGTTCGATCTCGACGCGGATCTCGTCCTGGCGGCCCGGCGGCAGGTCGCGAGTGGGCGGAAGCATGCTGGTCATCGGTCCTCCACGGTCAGTGCGGCGAGCGGGACGACCTCGCGTTGCTCACCGAGAATCCGGTGCAGCCGGGACCTGGCCTTGCTGACCCGCGCCCGCACACTGCCCTCGGCGATCCCGAGCACGGCGGCCGCGTCGGCGTTGGACACCCCGGACCACAGGCAGAGGGCGAGCGCCTCCCGTTCGTTGCGAGGCAGCCGCGCGACAGCCTTGAGCACCTCTTTCATCCGCCGCTGGTCGTCGATCCGCTCGGCGACGTGGTCGGCGTGGTCAGGCACCGGCCGCTCCTCGGCCACCCGAGCGAACAGCCGCAGCCACCGCCCGAGGGACCGCTGGTCGTTGCGCACGACGTTCGTGGCCACCGCGAGCAACCACGGCAACGCCGACTCACGCTCCAGCGCGGGCATGTTGTCGCGCTTGCGCCACGCCATCAGGAACGTGGCCTGCAGGTGGTCCTCGGCCGCGGCCCACGACGCGGTCAACCGGAAGCAGTGGTTGTAGACCGCTTTGGCATGCCTGTCGAACAGCACCCCGAAGGCGTACGGACTGCCCCCAGCGGCCTGCGACCACAACGCGCGGTCGTCAGGGTCTTCGGTCGTCATACCTGTTCGTGTCCGCTCGCCCCGTGAGTGTTGGCACCAGTTTCACGCGCCCGTCTAACGTCGCGGAGCGTGGCACATCTGGGGGTGGCCGATCTGGCGGGCAACGCGCACGCGGCGTACGGCCGATTGCTGCGCGACGTGGACCGTCTACGCGGCTTCGCCTGGCTGCAGGCCGCCAACCGCCTGACGCTCATCGCCTCACTTGCGGCGTCGCGCTGCGGACTACTGGCCCGCGCACGAGCCGGGCCTGTTGTTCAACCATGCGAGCGGGCGTGACCTGCTCCTGACGTCCCGCACCCGCGCTACCCGAGGCCGGGACGTCACCGCCGCAGTTCGCGCTGACCGACCGCTAACGCGATCGTGGTCGAGGATCTCAGCAGGAGCGCCGACTCACTCAACCGAGTGAACCTCGTCCACATCTGGGCCGGACGTTCTCTAGTAGATGTCACAAAGCCATGGTCATCTTCGCCCGCGACAAGAGGAAGCGCGAGGGGGACGCGACCGGGAACCGTCACCGCAGCCGGAGAGGAGGGAACCGGATGAGAGCCCACCCGCTGTCGCTGGTGGAGGGTCCGCTTCGGCTGCTCGACGGCAACTTCCCGCACCGGGACGCGATGCGGGAAATCGCCGAGCACAACATCGAACGCGCGCTGTTGTGCTAGATCTCCAAGTAGTCCAGGTTCGGGCCGCCGTTCGCGGTCGTCGCCGTCGCCCTGATCGTGTTCTCGCCCGCTTCGAGATCGAGCGTCACGGTCGCGGTCTGCCACGCCGTCCACGCCCCGGTGCCCGCGAACGCCTGCTCGTCCACCGCGAGCCGACCGTTGACCGAGATGTCGAGCGGCCGGTTCGCCGTCGTGCCGTTGGCGAACCGCAGCGTCACCTGGCGCGGTCCGGCCACATCGCTCGTCACCTTGAACTCGACCGCTGATCCCGCGATGTTGTCGTAGTTGACGAAGCCGGTGCCGGAGAACCCGGCGTGGTTCGACTCCACAACACCTTGCGACACAAGGCCGTTCTCCGCCTCGTACCGCGATGACGGAGCAGGCCCGCCCGCCCCCGGGTAGGCCGAGCCGAGCCACGCCTCGTCGATCCGCAGCTGTGCCTTGCCCTGCGTCGACGTCTTCTCCACCCGGATGTGCCGCGCCGTCGTGTTGGCCGGCAGGTCGATGAACTGCACACCGCGATGGTTGGCCAACGACCCGGACTTCACGTTCGTCCAATTAGTACCGTCGTTGGACGTGTAGACGTTGTAGCCCTTGATGCGCGCCGAGTTCGACGCCGGATGCGTCGTCGAGTCCTCACGCTGGTTCAGCGCGACGTACGAGACCTTCTTCGCCGACCCCAGGTCGAAGCGCAGCGACACCGTCCCCGCACCCGTTGCGTCCCAATAGGTCTGGTAGTTGCCGTCCGCCGCGTGCGAGGCGGGTGCCCAGATCCGGACGCCGACGCGCTCATCGTGTACGACGACGGGGGAATGATCCCCTCACGGCCAGCCGTCTCGACCTTGAACACGGTGTCGTACTGGTCCCAGTTCGAGATGCCGTTGAGCGTGATCGTCCCACCCGACTGCGTCCACGAGACCGAGGCGCCAGTTCGCAGGTTCGTCACCCGGCTGACCTTGTAACCGTTGTCCCGCACCTTCAAAGTCGCACCCGAAGGCCTCGTGATCACGTGGATGTAGTGCTGGTTCGGGTTGGCCTTGGACACGGTCGTGACACCGTGCGCGCCGTCGTTCCAGAACCCCGGCTTGAGACCACCGTGCAGGTAGCCACCACCGTACGTGCCACCGATCGACTCCCAGATGTCCCGCAGGTAGGTGGCGGTGAAGTTGTTGAAGGCGGCCTGGTTCGCCGGGAACTTCCCGTTGACCATCGCGGTCTCGGCCATCAACGCCTTGACGTCCGACCCCGCGTTGGTGATCAGGCGGCCCAGCGTCAGCTTGTAGTCGACAGCGGAGTTGGAGCCCGAGTACCACCAAGCGCCGGAGCTCGGCAGCTTGAAGCACGCCTCGATCAGCCGCGGCGCCGCCGTGTAGACCGCCTGCGGGTAGTCGTAGTTCGGCGTCATGCCGGTCTTCTGCTCGTTGCTGATCGTGTCCATGATCGGCGTGTCCTCGTTGTTGTTGCTGAGGACCATGTCCGGACGTTCCCGCCGGATCCGCTCGTACAGGCCGTTCTGCTCCCAGTAGGCGTTGTCGTTGTCGATCCAGAACCCGGCGAGCTTCGGGTAGCGCTGCATCACCTCGACGAAGTTGTCGTAGCTGAACTGGCCGAAGCCGGGGCGCTCCTGCAGGTTGACCGTCTTGCCCTTGTACTTCGAGTAGCCGGCCGAGTCGAGCCACTCGTGGCCGCCCTCGTTGTGCCACTGCGGGTCGTCGGTCATGTAGTTGATGACCTTCAGCCCCTCCGCCGAGGCGGCGTCGATCAGCTCGCCGAGGAAGTCGCGCTTCGTCGAGCAGCTGCCGGGGATCGACGACGGCCACGCCCGCGCGTAGCCCAGGCGCGAGTGGAACGACGCCAGCACGAGGTACTGCGCGTGCAGCTTCTTCGCCTCGTCCACCCAGTACTTGGCCGTCCAGCCGCCGTTCGTGACGGCCGCTTCCCAAGCGGTGCAACTGGTGTAGCCGGGGTTCGTCCGCATTCCCCAGTGCAGGAACAGACCTGACGTCGACGCCCGCAGCCAGTCCTGCCGCGGGTGCAGCACCTCGGCGCGCGCCGGGGAGCTCACGCCGACAACGAGTAGAGCGGCGGTCATCAACACGCCGAGACGACGCAACGTTTCGCGCACGAGCCAGCCTCCTGGTGGACGCCTCCTGCGGCGGTAGGAAGACGTGCTCGGTGTACTGCGCAAAGGTCTACGCCAATCGACGGCCGCACTCAAGAGGTCATCGGAGGTATGAGCGAGTTACAGGCCAACCGAATCGGTAAAGGCTCCAAATGAGCCGATGTCTCAGCCGTGTGAGGGGTGGCCGTACAGCCCGACCCCGGTGATCTCCAACGAAGTCAGGAACGCCGCAGAAGCCTGATGAGAAACCTCCACCAGCTCCGCCGTGTGCGAGAAGTCCAGCGGCGTCACGGCCTGCACCGGCGGCCCCGGCAGGTACAGCACCGGCGCGTGCTGCGACGCCAGCTCCACCTCCAGCACGGCCTGGTTGCGCATGCCCAAGGTGGCCCAGAACAACAAGGTCTCCGCCAGCGTCTGCGGCACCGTCGGCAGGTGGCCGGGGAACGCGCAGTCCAGCACGACCAGCGACTGCGCGCCCATCGCCAGCGCCTGCCGGATCGGCACGTTCGCCAGCACCCCGCCGTCGTAGAGCACGCGATCGTCGATGCGCACCGGCGGATACACGCCGGGAATCGCCGCGCTGGCCAGGATCGCCGGGACCAGGGGCCCGGAGGTGATGTTGACCGCCTCGCCCGTCACGCAGTCCACCGACACCGCGCCGAACGGCAGCGTCAGGTCCTCGAACGACGCGCACCCGTCCAAACCCTCCACCAGCACGGAGGCCAGGCCGGTGTTCGGGAACAGGTAGGTCTTGTTGGTGTGCAACGACCGCAGCTGTGCGAGCGGGCCGCCGGGGAACACCCGCTGCCGGGTCATGCCCTCCCACAGCACGGCCAGTCGCGCGGCCGCCTTCTCCGGGTCCAGTGCCAGCAGGGAGCCGTTGACCGAGCCGACCGAGGTGCCGACGACGAGGTCCGGGCGCACGCCGTGTTCCGCCAGCGCGCGCAGCATGCCCACCTGCGAGGCGCCGAGGCTGCCTCCGCCGCCGAGCACGAAGGCGACCGGTCCGGGCAAGGAGATCGTCACGTCCGGTGATCCTAGGACGAGCGGTGGAAGAGCACCGGAATTGCCAGTTCCGCACGGGTCCGCGAGCCGTGAATGCCCTTCAGGTTGCTCAGCACGGGCTCGGCCTGGCTGCGGACCACCACCGCCGAGCCCTTCATCGCCACGACGACGTCGCCGATGCGATCGAAGGCCAGCGGGCCGACAGGGCCGAACCAGCCCGCGTCCACGGCCTCCTCCCGCGACAACACGTCCGCCCTGGAGCCGAGGAACTCCCGCCACACGTCGAGGACTTCCGCGGACCCGGTGTGCAGGTAGCGCACGCGCGGTTCACCGGCGATCACCCGGACTCCCTCCCACAGCACGGGTTCCGTGTCGAAGTCGATCCGGTCGGACGTGGTGATCATGCCGTGGTCCGCCGTCACGACGAGCATCGAGTCGCGTGGCAGCCGCGAGGCGATGCGTTCGGCCAGCGCGTCCACGAACTCCAGCTGCAGCAACCACTCGTCGGAGCCCGGCCCGTAGAAGTGGCCGATCGTGTCGAGGTCCGCGTGGTAGGCGTAGCAGAACGCGCGGTCCTGGCCGAGCGCCGCGACCGCGCCGAGCGCCAGGTCGCCGAAGCCCGCGGTGCCGCGGAACCACGAGCCGCGCAGGACGGCACGGGTGAGGCCGCTGGTGCGATGGTTCATCGGCGCGACCGCGCTGACCGCGACTCCGGCCGCCGCCGCGCGTTCGAACAGCGTCGGGTGTGGCTGGACGACCTCGGGCACGAGCGTCTTGCGCAGGTCGTGGTGGTGATCGCCGGCTCGCGACCACGTCAGGGCGTTGAGCACCTCGTCGCCCACGCAGAACGTGTAGCCGACGATGCCGTGCTCGCCCGACAGCAGGCCGGTGCCGATCGAGGCGAGGCTGGTGGCGGTCGTGGACGGGAAGCCCGCGGAGCTCTCCCGGCCGGGCAGCGCAGCGAGAAAGGGGGCGTGATCGGCGTGGGTGCGCAGCAGCTCGTGGCCCAGGCCGTCGACGAGCAGCAGCACGACACGCCGGGCGGACGGCAGGTCCAGGGTGTTGTCGGCACCCGGAACGTCCAGGCCCGACAGCAGGGACGGAACGACCTCGGCGATGGTCACCTGGACACCGTGCCACGCGGAATCGGGCAACGGGCAGAATGGCGCGCTGTGACAACGCTCATCCACCAGAAGATCGCTGACGAGCTCGGCGTGGCCGCGGGCCAGGTCAGCTCTGCTGTCGAACTGCTCGACGGTGGCGCGACCGTCCCGTTCGTCGCCCGATACCGCAAGGAGGCGACCGGCGGTCTCGACGACGCGCAGCTGCGCACGCTCGAGGAGCGGCTCGGCTACCTGCGCGAGCTGGAGGAGCGCCGCGCGGCGGTTCTCACCTCGATCCGGGAGCAGGGCAAGCTCGACGAGGCACTCGAAGCGCAGATCCTCGCCGCCGACTCCAAGGCGCGGCTCGAGGACCTCTACCTCCCCTACAAGCCGAAGCGCCGCACGAAGGCCCAGATCGCGAGGGAAGCCGGCCTGGAGCCGCTCGCCGACGCGCTGCTGGGCGACCCCACGCTGAACCCGCAGGAAGAAGCCGCGAAGTTCGTCGACCCCGGCAAGGAGGTCGCGGACGCCGCGGCCGCGTTGCAGGGCGCGCGGGCCATCCTGGTCGAGCGGTTCGGCGAGGACGGCGACCTGATCGGCGAGCTGCGCGAGCAGATGTGGACGCGCGGCCGCGTCGTCTCCAAGGTCCGCGAGGGCAAGGAGACCGAGGGCGCCAAGTTCGCCGACTACTTCGAGTTCGACGAGCCCTTCACCAAGCTCCCGTCACACCGCATCCTCGCGCTGTTCCGCGGCGAGAAGGAGGAGGTCCTCGACCTCGTCCTGGAGCCGGAGGAGCCGAAGGAAGACGGCCCGTCGTCGTTCGAGGTGCGCATCGCGGCCCGCTTCGGCATCGACGACCGCGGCCGCCCCGCCGACAAGTGGCTCACCGACACCGTGCGGTGGGCGTGGCGGACCCGCATCCTCGTCCACCTGGGCATCGACCTGCGCGGGCGTCTCCGCCAGTTCGCCGAGGACGAGGCCGTGAGGGTGTTCGCGTCGAACCTGCGCGACCTGCTGCTGGCCGCCCCGGCCGGCACCCGCGCCACGATGGGTCTCGACCCCGGCTACCGCACCGGTGTGAAGGTCGCGGTCGTCGACGCCACCGGCAAGGTCGTCGCGCACGGCGTCATCCAGCCGCACGTGCCCGCGAACCGCTGGGACGAGTCGATCGCCAAGCTCGCGGCCCTGGCCAAGCAGCACAACGTCGACCTGATCGCGATCGGCAACGGCACGGCGTCGCGCGAGACGGACAAGCTCGCCGCCGACCTGATCAAGCGCCACCCCGAGCTGAAGCTCACCAAGATCGTGGTCTCCGAGGCGGGTGCGTCGGTCTACTCGGCCTCCGCCTACGCCTCCTCGGAACTGCCGGACCTCGACGTGTCGATCCGCGGCGCGGTGTCGATCGCACGGCGCCTGCAGGACCCGCTGGCCGAGCTGGTGAAGATCGACCCGAAGTCCATCGGTGTCGGCCAGTACCAGCACGACCTGGCGGAGGCGAAGCTGTCGCGCTCGCTGGACGCGGTGGTCGAGGACTGTGTGAACGCGGTCGGCGTCGACCTGAACACCGCCTCCGTGCCGCTGCTGACCCGCGTCTCCGGCATCACCGCCGGTCTCGCGGAGAACATCGTGCTGCACCGCGACCAGAACGGCCCGTTCCGGACCAGGGCCGCACTGAAGAACGTCGCGCGGCTCGGCCCGAAGGCGTTCGAGCAGTGCGCGGGCTTCCTGCGCATCCGCGGTGGCGACGAGCCGCTGGACGCGTCGTCCGTGCACCCCGAGGCGTACCCGGTCGTGCGGAGGATGCAGGAGGAAGCGGGTGCCGAGCTGATCGGCAACACCGCGGTGCTGACCAAGCTGCGTCCCGAGAAGTTCGTGGACGACAAGTTCGGTCTGCCGACCGTCACGGACATCCTGAAGGAGCTGGAGAAGCCCGGCCGCGACCCGCGCCCGGCCTTCAAGACCGCGACCTTCGCCGACGGTGTCGAGAAGATCGCCGACCTCAAGCCCGGCATGGTGCTGGAGGGCGTCGTGACGAACGTGGCCGCGTTCGGCGCGTTCGTGGACATCGGCGTGCACCAGGACGGTCTCGTGCACATCTCGGCGCTGTCCAACAACTACGTCAAGGACCCGCGCGACGTCGTGAAGTCCGGTGACGTGGTGCGCGTGAAGGTGCTTGAGGTCGACGAGGCCCGCAAGCGCATCGGCCTGACGCTGCGCCTGACCGACGAGCCGGGCAAGCCCGCTCCGAAGCAGCAGGGCGGCAATGGCGGTGGCGGTGGCCGTGACCGTCGTCCGCAACGCGGCGGCGGTCAGCAGCGTGGTGGCCAGCAGCGCGCCACGCCGCCTCCCGCGAGTGGTTCGATGGCGGACGCGCTGCGGCGCGCCGGCTTCGGCAAGTAAGAACGACGAAGGGCCCCTCCCACGCCGGGAGGGGCCCTTTTCGTCGGCCTTACTTGGCCCGCGTGCCCTTGGCCTTCACGAGTTCGGACTCGAACAGCTCCTCCACGGTCGTCAGACCGCCGGGTGCCGCCCTGTCGACCTTGGTGATGTACGACTGGGTGGCGGACGGCCGGCCCACCAGCGAGTAGTGCAGCGGACCGGTCAGCCCCTGGGTGTCCAGGCCGTTGGTGTCGGTGAACGCCTTCAGCACGCCGTCTCGCGTGAGGTCGCCGTTCTTGCAGGCCTTCTCGACGATCGCGAGGAACACCTTGGCGACCGTGTAGCCGTGGTCGACGTAGATCGCGGGCTTGTCGTTGGGGTAGTTCTTGTTGAACGCCGCCGCCACCTCGCGCGGCCCGGCCTGAGTGCCGGTGAACGGCGCCACCGACGTCACCACGGAGACCTGCCTCTCCACGGCGGCGCCGACCGGCGAGTCCAGGATCGCGGTGTCGAAGCCCACGACGTTGACCATGAACGGCACATCCCACTTCAGCGCCGCGGCGACACCCACGGCGGCGGCGGTCTGCGCGGGCGTCGTGCTCAGCACGACGGCCTTCGCACCGGCGGCCTTCAGGGCGCCGATCTGCTGCGCCAGGTCGGCGGTCGTCTCACCGATCGGCTGCTCCGCGATCTTCATGCCCCACTGCTGGCCCACGAACCGGCTGCCTTCGACGGCGTTGTCGCCGTAGCTGCCCTGGACGTAGACGTGGCCGACGGTGTCGCCGTCCTTGATGACACCGCGGCGCTTGTAGTGGTCGAGGCCGTTGATGACGTCGAGGTCGTAAGTCGTTCCCACGATCATCATGTGCGGGTTGCCCAGCAGCGACGCGGCCCACGAGGCGGGCGCGGTCAGCGTGCGGGTCTGCATGATGTCGGGCTCGATGGCCGCGGTCATGGGCGTGCCCGCGAGCTCGAGCAGGCCGAGGACCTGCGGTTCGAGGTCGAAGTAGGCGTCGAGCGCCTTCTGCACGTCGTACGCGTGGTCCTTCAGCTTGAGCTCCACCCGGCGACCGCAGATGCCCCCGCGGTCGTTGACCTGCTTCAGGTAGAGCTCGTAGCCCTTCATGCGGGTCAGCGCGGAGGCTTTGAACGGCCCTGTCATGTCCGTGAGGATGCCGAGAGAGATGGTGTCGGCTGTCACGCCCGGCCCGGTCTTGACCTGGGCTTTCGCATCTTCTTTCGCGCCACAGCCGGCCACGGCGACGGCGAGCGCTAAGGCGGTGGGCACTACACGGTGGCGGAAGGGCATGCAGGAGTCCTTGTCCAAAGATCAGAACATACTAAGCGGTAGCTCAGTATTCGTTGATCGGTCACGTATTGCCTCTCTATGTGCTACGTGCCACAGAATTGTTAGGTTCATGTGACTTCCGCTCGACTACTCACTGTGCTATTTCTTCGGCGCCGAACGAAATGAGATACCGCGTGATCAGTCACATTTCGGGTATCCGATCGGCATGGCTGACGACGTGATCACGTTGCTGCACAGGCAACACGAGAACATCCGGACGCTGTTCGCCGAGGTCGAGGCCTCGACCGGGGACGAACGCAAAGACGCTTGGTATCGGCTCGTGCGGCTGCTTTCGGTCCACGAGACCGCGGAGGAGGAGATCGTCCACCCGGCCATCGCGCGCGTGAGCGGTGGCGAGCCGATCGTGGACGCACGGATCGCTGAGGAACGACGCGCCAAGGAGCTCCTCAGCACGATGAACGACATAGGGCCCGACGCGGAGGGCTTCGACACGCTGCTCGTGCAGCTCCGCGACGACGTGCTCGCCCACGCGGACCACGAAGAACAGGCCGAGTTCCCGCTGCTGCGCAAGGTGCACGACCAGGAACGCCTCGAACGCATGGCGCGCGCGGTCGAAGCCGCCGAAGCCATCGCGCCGACCCGGCCGCACCCCGGCGTCGAGAGCCCGGTCGCGAACCTGGCGCTCGGCCCGCTCGTGGCCGTCGTGGACAGGGCACGGGACGCGATCCGCAAGGTCCTCGGATGAGGATCGTCGTCACCGGTGGCAGCGGCAACGTCGGCACCGCGCTACGGCGTCACCTCGACTTCGAGGACGTCGGTGTGGACGTGCGCACGCTGTCGTCGTTGCGCGACGCCATCCGCGGTGCCGACGTCGTGGTGCACCTGGCGTGGGCGATCAAACCGACAGACCGCGAGACCAACATCGACGGCAGCGAGCACGTGCTCGCTGCCTGCGTCAAAGAAGAAGTGGGACACCTGATCTGCGCGTCGTCGGTGGCCGCCTACGCACCGGCGGCGCGCTACAGCCGTGTTGACGAGTCGTGGCCCGTGACGGGCATCCCCGGCAGCACCTACAGCGCGCACAAGGTGCTGCTGGAGCAGATGATCAGGCGCTATCCGTTGCCGTGCACGGTCATCAGGCCGTGCGGCATCGCGCAGGCCTCAGCGGCTGAGCAGCTTCGACGTTGGCTGCTCAGCCGCTGGCTCTCGCCGAAACTGCTGCCGTTGCTGCCGATTCCGTTGTGGAACGGTCTGCGCCTGCAGCTCGTGCACTCCGACGATGTGGCGCGCGCAATCGTCGAGATAGTGCGCCGTAGGGCGTTGGGTGCCTTCAACCTCGCAGCCGAACCGGTGTTGACTGCGCCGATGATCGCCGAACGCGTCGGCGCCGGCCGGCTCCCGGTGCCTTATCCGCTGGTCGAGAAGCTGGCGGGGGTGACGGCGAAACTCAGGCTGCAGCCACTGACCCCCGAGTGGGTCCGGATGGCCGATCAGGCACCTCTCGTGCGGACCACCCGAGCGCACAAGGATCTGGGATGGTGGCCGGAACACGACGCGCGTGATGTGCTGAGTGAGGTCGTCGTGGCGATGGGGAGGCGTGTGTGAACGAGGTGGACGCGGTCGTCATCGGCGCGGGACCGAACGGGCTGGTCGCGGCGACGTTGCTGGCGGACGCGGGCTGGGACGTCCTGGTGCTGGAGCAGCGCGCCACCCCCGGCGGTGCCGTCACGTCCGCCGAGATCACCGCACCGGGCTTCACGAACGACGTCTACAGCGCGTTCTACCCGCTCGGCCTCGGCTCGCCGGTCATCGGCGCGTTGAACCTCGACGTGCAGTGGCAGCACGCACCGGCCGTGCTCGCCCACGTCCTGCCCGACGACCGCGTGGCGCTCCTCTCTCGTGAGGTGGAGACGACCGCGAAGTCGGTCGGTGCTTTCGCCGACGCGGACGCCGATCGCTGGCACGCCGAGTACACGCGCTGGATGTCCGTGCGTGAGGCCGTGCTGGGCTCAGTGCTGCGTCCGTTCCCACCGGTGCGTGGCGCGCTGTCCTTGTTGAAGGCCGCAGGCGTGGGAGACGCCCTTCGCCTGGCACGCATGCTGACGTTGCCCGTGCGCCGTCTCGGCGAGGAACTCTTCGAGGGCGATGGTGCGCGAGTGTTGTTGGCGGGCAACACGATGCACACGGACCTCGGCCCGGACCAGGCGGGCGGCGCGGGCTTCGGCTGGCTGCTCGCCATGCTCGGCCAGGACGTCGGCAACCCCGTGCCGCGCGGCGGAGCGGGCGAACTGACGGCGTCGCTGGTGCGCCGCTTCGGCGGTCGCATCGAGACGAACGCGCGAGTGAGCTCTGTTCTGCACGCGCGCGGTGTCGCCGTGGGCGTGCGTCTGGCAGACGGTTCCGTTGTGCGCGCACGCCGAGCCGTCCTCGCCGACATCCCGGCACCGAACCTGTACCTCGACCTGATCGGCGAGAACGGTCTGCCGTCGAAGCTCGCCGAGGACCTGAAGAAGTTCCAGTGGGACGGCGACACGATCAAGGTCGACTGGGCGCTGTCGGGCCCGATCCCGTGGACCAACCCGGAAGCCGCGCAGGCGGGCACCATCCACATCGGCGGCGACCTCAACGGCATGGCCGGCTTCGCCCACGAACTGGCGTGCGGCAAGGTTCCGCGCACCCCGTTCACGATCATGGGTCAGATGACGACGACCGACCCGTCACGCTCCCCCGCCGGCACCGAAGCCGCCTGGGCGTACACACACGTCCCGCTCGGTGGCAAGTGGACCGAAGACCGCCTGAAGCGCCGCGCCGACCGCATCGAACAGGTCATCGAGGAACGCGCACCCGGCTTCCGCTCCCGCATCGTCAAGCGCTCGGTGCTGGGCCCGGAGCAGATCGGCACGGTCAACGGCGGCACGGCGGCCATCCACCAGCAGCTGATCTTCCGGCCGATGCCCGGTCTCGGCCGGGCGGACACCCCGTTCGACCGGCTCTACCTGGCGGGCTCGTCGGCGTGGCCGGGTGGCGGCGTGCACGGCGCGGCGGGGGCGAACGCGGCACGGGCGGCGCTGGCGCGATGGGGTGCGGCAGGCGAGGTGTACCGGCTGCTGATCCAGGGCCTGCACAAAGCCGTCTACTGAACTGCTGAGCGGCCCTGAGCCAGCGCGCTGAGGCGCTGCAGCGTCTCCCTGTTGCGTGGAGCCAGCAGCAGGTCCTGCAGGAACGACGGCAGGACCGAGGTCGGGCCGCGCTCCACGCTCTCGGTCATCCGCACCTCGGTGAGTGCCTCCGACCGGGCCCGTAGGGTGAAGGTGATCCTCGCTGCCCCCGCCGGCCACAGCCGGGCGTCCAGCTCGAGCAGCCGGGACGGCTCACAGCGCACGACCTCGGTGGTGTCGTCGATGACCAGCGGCCACGGCCCCACACTGTGGTGGATGCGCGTACCCGGCTTGGGCCAGCCGGTGTCCACGTCGCGGATGTGGGACGCGCCCACCACCCAGCCCGCGTAGGACCAGCCGTCGGCGAGCACGGCCCAGACGGCGTCGATCGGAGCTTCTACGTCCAGCGAAACCTCAGCCACGCAGGTGAGGTACCCAGCCCGCCAGAAAGCAACCCGGCTCAGGAGGCGATCCGGCGGGTGCGGCGGCTCTCGGCCTTGCGCTGGAGGTGGTCGGCGGTGAGCTCCAGCTCGTAGGTTCGCAGGGCCTGGTAGCGCGGCGAGATCCGGAGGGCGAACGTGCCGCTGAGCCGCTCGATCGCCGACGCCGCGCGATCGAGCCGCCGGAGGGCGGCGTCCAGGCCCCCGGCTCGCAACATGCGCAGGCAGTTCTCGGCCTCGCAGTTGTACGAGCGGAGCATCAGCGCCGACCAGTCCTCGAGGAGCCGCCGCCCCGTGGCGTCCGACCCGTTGTAGGTGACCTGCCCGCCGCCCTCGATCGCGGCGCCGGTCTTGATCAGAGTCTTCATCTCGGAGTGGATCAGGTCGATCTGCGTCTGGTGGTCGGTGGCGGTGTCGGTGCGGAAGACGCCGGCCCGCTGGAAGGTCAGCTCCTCCTTCAACGGCTGCAGCTCGGCCCGCGCGTTGTCGATGCGGTGCCGCAGCGCGACGAGCTCGGCTCCCGCGCGGTCGACCTCTTCCAACGCCTCCGTTTGCGCTGTTCGGGCGTCACCGATTCGAGCGAGCAGCTCCTGCAGGCCTTCCATGGCCCGCTCCAGCTCAGCGATCCGGCGGTTCTTGCGCCCAAGCATCATTACCTCCCCGAACAGCGACGAAAGGCCCACAACCGTTCCATCGCAAGGAGGTATCCACCGTTATCTACCGCGCTATGCACTCACTCCATCGAGTGAACCCACGAATCGGACGAACCCTTCCGGGTCCTCACTCGTGGCCGACTGTTGCAAGATCACGCTGGTAGCGCCCGCTTCAGCCACCGACACGACGAGATCCGTGACGAACGCTCGGTCGCGCGAATCGGTCTCCACGTAGACGACGATCGGGTGCTCACGGCTCGCCCGCGTCTCGCGCACGCGGTCGAGATCAGCCGACGCGTCCAGGATCGTGCCGTCGCCCACCTGACCGGCGAGCTCCAGCGTCCTGGGCCCGAGCCCGCCCACGTAGATCGGCATCGGCGCGGCGGGCGGCCAGTCCAGCGCCACACCGGTCAGCGACACGTACTTGCCGGCACAGGTCACGTTCTCACCGGCCAGCAGCGCCTTCAACGCGTCCGTGTACTCGCGCAGCAGGGTGAGCGGTGACGAGACCCGCGCTCCGACCTGTCCCATCCACGACTGCAGGCCGTGCCCGACGCCGATGGTGACGCGGCCGGGGAACAGCCGGTCCAGCGTCGCGGCCTCCATGGCGGTGAGCGCGACGTTGCGCAACGGCACCGGCAGCAGGCCGACCCCGACCTTCAGCCTGGACGTCCAGGCCAGCGCGGCGGAGGCGCAGGCGATGCCGCTCTCCAGGAAGCAGTCCTCCCACAGCCACAACGAGTCCACACCGGAATCCTCAGCGGCGAGGACGACGGATCGGAGGTTCTCTGGCGGGAGCTGGGGCCGGTAGACAGCGCCGAGTGTGGTCACCCGTCCACTACTACCGGCCCCGGGCTCGGCTCAGCAACCGCCGCAGTTGTAGTACAGGACGTCCCAGTGGTTCGACTCGCGGTAGTAGATGTTGCCGGAGCCCGACCGCCACTTGTTGCCGCCGATGGACGTGAAGGTCCGGGTCACGTAGTTGTTGAGGCACGTCGACAGTGAGAAGTCGAGCTTGTAGCCGTTCCAGTGCGAGTAGGTGCCCGACGCGTGCCCGGTCTCGGTGCCACCGGTGACGTTGAGCGCGCAGCCCGACGCCCGCTTGAGCGTCTTGGCTCCCGCGATGCTCATCTGGTTGACCTGTTCGAACGAGGTGCAGTTCGGACGGTTGCGGTCGCTGCAGCCGCCGCTGGACGACCAGGTGATCCCGGCCGCGCGCAGCTGCGCGGTCGCCTGCGAGTGCGTGTACTTGGCGGGGGCCGCCTGTGCGACCGACGCGCCCACCACGAGTGCGGCGAACATCGCGATCACCGCGGTGATCATGCGAACGAACATGCTCTTCTCCTTATGCCCAAACCGAAGTGCGGCGAAGCTAGGAAGAAGCGGTAAAGAGATGCCTAAATCGGTCTTTGGCCGATCTTTGGCGCGCTCGTGGACAGTCCCGGTCGTCACCAACAAGTCGATCGGAGCTACAACGATGCGCATTCGCCACGCCGTCGCGGCGACCGCCATTTCACTCGGGCTGCTGGGCGGCCTCAGCGGCGTCGCCCAGGCCGCGCCGGAGGGTCCCGCCGAGCAGGAGACCGCCATCTCGCAGGTCGAGGCGGCGGCCGGGTACGGGGGCGCGATCACCCGCACCGAGGTCATGAAGCGCGCGAAGGACTGGTGGGACCGCAAGATCCCGTACAGCCAGAGCGCCTACGCGTGGGACATCAACAAGGGCAAGAAGTACCGGACGGACTGCTCCGGCTTCGTCTCCATGGCGTGGAAGCTGACCACCAGCCGCAACACGTCCACTTTGGACGAGGTCGCCACGAAGATCACGTGGGGCGGACTCAAGCCCGGCGACATGATCCTGCGCAACGGCCACGTGAAGCTGTTCGAGAAGTGGGCCGACTCGGCGCACACCGTCGCGTGGATCTACGAGGAGGGCAGCACCGCCACCGACATGGACCACGAGAAGGTGTCGATCTCCTCGCTGAAGAGCGGCGGCTACGCGCCGTGGAAGTACAAGAAGATCACCGGCTGACCAGCTGGTGCCACCGAGTGCGCCACTGGTGAACTTCCCCGGCTTCACGGGTGCCCAGTCGCGCGAACAGCTCGGCGGCCTCACCCCAGCAGCGGTCCGCGCCCGCACCTTCCCCCAGGCGGGCGTGGACCGCACCGAGGTCTCTGAGCGTCCGTGCCCGCCACAGCGGCAGGCCGAGATCGGTGAACGACGCCAGCGCCTCGGTCAGCACGATCCGCGCGCCGTGGTGGTCGCCGGCCGCGAGCCGCAACTCTCCCAGGGTGCGGCGGACGAGCGCCTCACCGAACCGGTCGCCGACGTCGCGGCAGCCGTTCATCGCGGTGCCGAGGAGCTCCCCGGCTGGGTCGAACGAACCCTTGCGCAGCAACACCTTCGCCCACGCCTGGGCGGTGTAGCAGCCGAGCAGCTCGTCCCCGGTGCCCGCGACCATCTCGTGGGCGCGCACGATGTGCTCCTCGGCCAGGTCCAGCTCGCCGCGGGCGCGGTGCACCAGCCCGATCCCCCGTGCCGCCAGGGCTTCGCCCCTCCTGCTCTGCGCCGCGCGGTAGGTCGTTTCCGCCAGCGTGAGGGTGTCCAGGGCTCCCTCGTCGTCGCCGAGTTCTCGTTTGACGGAGCCGATTCCGTAGAGCGCGTGACCGACTCCCTCGGTGTCGTGCGACTCCAGGAGCTCGCGGGCCCTGCCGAGCGCCTCCAGTGCGCACGGGTACTCACCGAGATCACGGCACACCATGCCGATGCCGTTCATCGCGACGGCCTCACCGCGCTTGTCGCCCAGGTTCACGAACAGCGTCTGCGCGGTGTCGAACCACGACCGCGCTTCCACCAGGTTGTCACGCTTGTAGTACATCTGGCCGAGGCTGCAGCGCAGCACCGCCTCCAGCCTCAGATCCCCCGTCTTCCACACGGCCTCCAACGCCGCCGTGTGTGTTCGTTCCCAGGCCTCGTACCGGTTTCTGAGCCCGAACCAGGCGAACACCAGCACCTCGGCGAGCTGGGACGCGATCTCCGCGAGCCCGAGCTCCGCCGCGCGTTCGACGAGCTTGGTCAGCAGGCTCTCCTCGCGCGCGAACCAGGCGTCCTTGTCGGTGGGCCGCGCGGCCGTCGCGACGATGCCGAGGGAGTCCTGCATGCGCGGCACCGCGAGGAAGAGCTGTTCGGTCAGCCCGTCCACTGTGGACAGCGCGGCGACCACGGCCCTGCGGACGAGATCCTCGCGTTCCTCTTGCGGGTCCTCGGCTTCGGCGAGCTCACGGGCGTGCAGCCGCACCAGCTCGTGCATCCGGTACCGCGCGCTGCCGATGACGTCGAGCAGCCGCGCGTCGACGAGCTGGTCGAGCACGTCCTCGTCGAGCAGGTGCATCCACAGGAAGCTCGGCACCTCGGGCAGCCCGAGGAACCCGAAGATCCGGTACGCGCTACGGGCGTTCTCGTCGAGCGCCCGATACGTGAGCTCCAGGCTCGACCGCACCGCCAGGTCGTCGGCGACCAGCTCGTCCAGCCTGCTGCGCTCGTCGGCGAGCCGTCTCACCAGCTTCGACACCGGCCAGTGCGCCCGCCCGGCCAGCCGCGCGCCGGTGATCCGCACCGCGAGCGGCAGGTACCCGCACAGCCGCGCCACCTCGTCGGCCTGGTCGGGTTCCGCGGAAACCCGGTCGTCGCCCAGGATCCGCCGCAGGAGCGTGACCGCCTCGTCGCTGCTCAGCACGTCCAGCGGAATCCGCCGCACACCTTCCAGCCCGCACAGCCGGCTGCGGCTCGTGATCAGCGTCAGGCAGCCGGGACTGCCCGGCAGCAGCGGCCTGACCTGCGACACGCTCGTGACGCCGTCCAGCACGATCACCACGCGCCGCCCGCTGACCGTCGCCCGCCACAGCGCCGCGCGTTCCTCGGCCGACTCCGGAATCCGCGCGCTGGGCACGTCCATCGCGCGCAGCAACGAGTCCAGCGCCCCTGACGGCGAGTGCAGGTCGACGAACAGCTGCCCGTCCGGATACCGGTCCGAGAGCCGGTGCGCCGCGTGCACCGCCAGAGCCGACTTGCCGACACCCGCCGGTCCCTCGATCCACCAGACACCGCCGTCGCTGTCGAGGAGCCTGCTGAGCTCCCGGTCGCGCCCGGTGAAGTCGCCGGCATCGCGCGGCAGGTAGTTGCGCCGGCTGTCCCGCGCGCCCTCCAGCACGTCGCGGTAGAGCTGCTGGAGCTGCTCCCCCGGCTCGACGCCCAGTTCGTCGACCAGCACCCTGCGCGTCTCGCGGAACACCCGCATCGCGTCCGCCCGGCGCCCGGCCCTGGCGAGCGCGGTCATGAGCTGGCCCCTGAGCCGCTCCGCCAGCGGGTACTCGCTGACGAAGGCCCCGAGCGGGTCGACGACCTCGGAGTGCCGCCCCAGCGCGAGCTCGGCGTCGGCCCACGCCTCCGCCGCCGCGAGCCGTTGCACCTCGAGCGTCTGCGCGAACACCACCGGCGTCCCGCGCCACAGCCCGAGCGCCTGGTGGAGCGTCTCGGCCTTGACCTTGAGGTCGGCCTCGTCCCCGGCGTCCGCGACCCGCCTGCGGAACAGGTGCAGATCCACGCTCTCGGGCTCGGCGTTGAGCACGTATCCCGCCGCCCGGTGCTCGACCGGCAACCCGGCCCGGCGCAGGCTGCTGATGTGCACCTGCAGCGACTTGCGGGCCTGCGGAGGCGGCTCCTCACCCCAGATGAGGTCGATGAGCCGGTCGACGGGCACGATCTTCCCGCACTCGACAGCCAGGACCGCTAGGATCTGCGCGGGCTTCGGCGGCACCGCCGGTTCGATCGGCCCCAGAATCCTGATCTCCACTGCGCCCCCACCAGTGTTGAAGATTCATCATGTTCTGCGCGGAATAGCCAAACTTTGGCGCACCCCGGGCGTACGCGGTTCCACATTCCGGTGAAGGCCACTCGAATGGACGCAGATCCGGATGCAACCAGACCAGAGTTCACTCCGTCCAGCCCACTTTGAGTGGGCATGAATGTGAACTTTCGTCTCGCTTTCACAAGCTCGCTCTGAGCCTGCCGAACTCCTCCGTGAGCGCCGGCAACTGCCAGTGCGCGTTCAACCCGCTCGGATTGGGCAACAACCACACCCGCGCACCGCCCACGGTGTCGCCCTGCGGCCCCACCTGCGCTTTCTTGCGCCCGAACGCCGCCCGGTACACCGTCACACCGAGCACCGCGAGAACCTTCGGTGAATACCGCTCGACTTTTTCGGCGAGCTCGGCCCCACCCGCTTTGAGTTCGTCAATTGTTAATTCGTCGGCTTTGGCGGACGGCCGCGCGACGACGTTCGTGATGCCGAGTCCGAGCGGGAGGAGCTCCAGCTGCTCGGCCGGCGCGAAGAGCCGCGGCGTGAAACCGGACAAATGCAGGGCGGGCCAGAACCGGTTTCCCGGCCGCGCGAAGTGATGGCCGGTCGCCTCCGACACGAGGCCGGGGTTGATACCGCAGAAGAGCACTTCCAGCCCTGGCTTGATCACGTCGGGAATCACGCGATCAAGCCTACGGTGTCCGGGTGACCGGTCTCCCGATCCTGTTCCTCGACGTCGACGGCCCGCTCCTCCCGTTCGGTGACGGAGTCGCCGGAGAACCCGGCCTCACCCGCCTGGCCCCTCTGCACGGTCCGTGGCTCGCCGCCCTGCCGTGCGAACTCGTGTGGGCGACGACCTGGATGGACGACGCCAACGAACACCTCTCGCCCCTGCTCGGCCTGCCGCGGCTGCCGGTCGCGAACTGGCCGGACGACCCGGAAACCGAAGCGCAGGACACACACCTCGGCCTGCACTGGAAAACCCGCGGGCTGGTCACGTACGCCGGAAGCAGGCCGTTCGCCTGGGTCGACGACGAGCTGACCGACCGGGACCGCGCCTGGGTGGCCCACCACCACGGCAAAGCCCTGCTGCACAGGGTGAACCCGCGCCACGGCCTGACGGACGCCGACTACCTGGAGCTGGACGCCTGGCTCCGCCTCACCCGTGGTTGATCGAGAACCCCAGGATCACCGCCGCCATCACCACGACGTGCCCCGGCGCGAGGTCGTCAGCCGAAGCGTCCCCACCGCCCCCGTGCCCCCGGTACCGCCCACCGCCCGCCTTCTCCGGATCCACGTCCTCGATGTGCACCACGGATCCCAGCCGCACCAGCGCGGCCTCGGCGTACAGCTCCGCCTTCCGGCGCGCGGCCGCGACGGCCTGCCTGCGGGCCTCGGCGCGCAGTTCCGCCTTGCCCGACACGTCGAACTCCACCCCGGCGATCTCGTTGGCGCCGGCCGCGACCAGGTCCACCAGGAGCGGCTGCACGTCGTCGAGGTCGCGCGTCTCCACCGCGAACGTCGCCTCGCACTGGTAGCCGAGGAACTCCCGCGGCGTGCCGTAGGTGTGGGAGCTCTGCAGGTCCAGGTGGGAGCGTTCGACCGCCGCGTCGGGCACACCGTGGCCGCGCAGCACCTGTCGCACCGCGCCGATGGCCTCGCTGGCGGCGGCGAAGGACTCCGACGGCGTCTGTTCCACGCGGCTCACCTTGAACCTGACGCGGACCAGGTCCGGGCGCGCCTTCACGTCCGCCGCGCCGAAGACGGTCATGCCCCAGGGTCTTTCCACCATCTGCGAGTTCAGCATGGCGGAGATCAAACCACCGGGATCTGGGACACCGCAGGCACTCGGGGACGCGGCGTCCACATGGTGTAACCGGCCCGGCGCGCATCCTCCGGCGAGTGGAAGAACGCGTCGCCCTTCATCCGCTTGTAGTAGGGCGACTCCGGGGTGTGGAACATCATCGTGCGCGAGTTCGCCTTGATCGCCGGCGCGGACGGCACCGGCTCCTCCATGATCGACAGCGGCGCGCCGGTGACCTCGGGTGCATCGGGACGCGCGCGCATGGTCAGCCACGTCAGCAGCACGCCCGCGAGGAACGCGCCCGCGCACAGCAGGAACATCTGGATGAAGAACCCGAACAACGAACGCTCCTAGCCCGTAGTGAAGTCCTCGTCGACGCGCAGACCGGGTACGGCCGAGTGCAGGGCGTCGCTCAGCATCCCCGCGCGCTCCGGGTCCGCCACGCGCGCCGACGCGGTCAGGTGTCCTTTGTGGACGACGCCGGTGAACTCGGTGACGTCGTGGTCCAGCACCACCCCCAGCAACGACGCGGCGGCGGCCGGGGATACGGGCATCCGTTCGCCCGCGTTGGGGGTGATCATGTCGGTGACGCGGTGGGCGGCGGTCAGCTCGCGCACGGCGTCGACGACCTCCTGCCGTTCGACGGCGGTGCCCGCGGTGCCGGCCAGCACGATCTCGTACGAGCGCACGGCGAACACCAGGTGGCCGGGCTCGATCTCGGCGACGGGACGGAACGCGGTGCCCACCGAGGCGAGCAGCACCGGCACGACGAGAGCGCCGACGAAGACGCGCTGCGATAGCTGCACGCGCCTGACCTATCTCATTCGGACGAGCCCATGCCACCACCTGGAGCAGAACCCCCAGGACAACACGCCCGAATTCACCCGTTCGTGGAGATCACCACGGGCACTCCGGACGCCACCAACCGCCAGTCCGACCGGGTGAACGCGGCGGGGTCCAGCACGCCTGCCGCCTTGACCCAGTCGATCAGCAGCTGACGGATCTCCTGCTGCTGGTTGTGCAGCACGGGCGCGGACGCGATGTGCGGGAAGTCGCCACCGCCCGCCTGCCGGTAGTTGTTGACGGCGACCGCGAACTCGAACGAGTCCGAGACCGGGACGCCGTCGTAGGCGAGCCCGACGATCCGCGACCCCTCCGGCTGAGCGATGTCGATGTCGTAGGTCAGCGGCGCGGACAGCCCGTAGGCGATGTCGAAGTTGTAGTCCGGCACGTCGGCCGACACCTCGGCGGCGGTGAAGGGGCCGGGCCCGGAGACCTGCCGGAAGTACCGCGCGGACTCCTCCAGGAAGTCGCGCAGCTGAGCCCCGGTCATCCGCACGCCCAGCAACGTGTTGTCGAAGATGTAGAGCCCGGCGACGTCGCGGATCGACACCTCCCCCGCCGGAATCGCCGCCGCGCGGTTGAACGGCGCGCACAGCGAGATCACCGGCAACGAGGTGGACTTCGCGACTTCCAGCGCCTGCACGTGGTTGATGAAACCGAGAGCGGGCGTGTCCTCGAACCGCGACCGGGCGGCCGACATCGCCTCCAGGCACGTGCCGATCCGCGCGTTGACGTACGTGACGACCTTCTCGTGGTCACGCCGCAGCAGCCGCACTATCCGCGGGTCCTCGTCCACGGAAGCGGACGACAGCACGGAAGAGCGCGATCCCACAAGCTCCCAGCGCGAGTCGACCTGGAAGTCGAACTCCATCAGCGACAAACGCTTGCCCCAGAACAACGGCTCGGTCAGCAGCACCGGCCGGCCCGTCACCTTGTTCGTGACGAACCGCTGCGGGATCTCCACGTGCGCGTGCCCGACCAGAATCGCGTCGATGCCCGGCACGGTCTCGGCGACCAGTTCCGCGCAGTTCTCCGGGAACGGCACCTGATCCCCCAGAGACGACGAGAGATCGGCGCCCGAATGTGCCGCCACGATCACGAGATCGGACTTGGCCCGCACCTCCGGCACCCAGTGCAGCGCCTGTTCCACGAGACCGGGAAACGTCAGCAGACCCTCGACGACCGCGCGGTCCCACACCGCGATGCCGGGGTTGGTCAGGCCGAGGATCCCGACCCGCAACGGCGGCCCGCCCGTGCGCCACACGGTCTTGACCACGTACGGCGCAAAGGCCGGCAGGCCGGTGGAGACGTCGATCGCGTTGGCCGCCAGCAGCGGGAAGTCCAGCTGCCGCTCGAACATCCGCAGCACCTGCAGGCCGTAGTTGAACTCGTGGTTCCCCACCGCGGCCGCCGTGTACCCGATGGCGTTCATCGCTGCCGCCATCGGGTGCACGTGTGCGCGCGTGATCGGCTCGACCTTCGCGTAGTAGTAGGCGAGCGGCGTGCCCTGGATGGTGTCACCGGCGTCGAGCAGCAACGTCCGATGCCGCCCCACGTCGTCTCGCACTCCGGACACGAGCGTGGAGATCTTCGCGAGGCCGACGTCGTTGTGCGCGTAGTCGTCGAACTCGCGGTCCAGGTAGTAGTCCCAGTTGAAGAGATTGCCGTGCAGGTCAGTGGTGCCCATCACCGTCAGCGTGAACGTGCGCAGACCGCTCACCTCCGGTTTTGGTCGGGCATGCTTCCGACCATAACCACTCACGCTTGACCCGGTAACTACCTGGTTTGAGGGGCCTGCTGGTTCCGCTGACCGCGTTGACCAGGCTCGACCACGTTCGACGCCACCGTTTTGCCGTCCTCTGTGGTGGCGATCACCGTCACGGTGTCGCCCTTCTCGACACCTTCGGCCACTGTGTCGGCGTCGATCACGTAGGTCTTCGTGTAGCCGTCGGTCGACTTCACCTCCAGCGAGGTGTCGCTGATCGACGTGACCTCACCGGTCCGGAACTCGCCGTGCGTGGCCGTGCCGGAGCCGAGGCCGAGAAAGGGCCCGCCCTGCCGCCCGTCCGGCGCCCGCCCATGCCACCGGGGCCCATGCCGGTCTGCTGGCTCGTGCCGCCGGCCGCGTGGATCGTGACGCCTCCGGCCGCGGCGATGCCGACGGCGATCGCCACGGCCGCGACCGTCTTCTTCGCGGTCCACGCCGGGCGCGCCGCCTGCTCGGGTGCGCCCCGCTCCGGGGGCCGTTGTTCGGTCATGTCAGCCACCGTGGCGGCGCAGTCTGTGCCGAACCTGTGCCTGGCGCAGGCCTGAGCTGTGCGCGGCGCTCACAGCTGGCACACAGGGTCGGCGTTCACGATGGGAGCCATGCGCGCGATGAAGACCGAACTCCGCAGGCCGGACGGGCAGCCCGTGCGGGTGCTCGTGGTGGACGACGAGTCCACTCTGGCCGAGCTGATGTCGATGGCGCTGCGGATGGAAAAGTGGGACGTCCGCACGGCTCTCGACGGGCAGTCGGCTGTGCGGACGGCACGCGAGTTCCGGCCGGACGTGGTCGTGCTCGACGTGATGCTCCGCTCGCCGCCATCCGCGGGTACGCCGAGCTGACCCGGCGCTCCGCCGAGGAGGTGCCACCACAGGTCGCGCACGCGATGGGCAGGGTCGAGTCGGAAGCGCTGCGAATGACCTCGCTGGTCGAGGACTTGCTGCTGCTGGCCCGCCTCGACGCGGGCCGTCCGCTGGAGAGCGAGGACGTCGACCTCCCCGGCTGGTGCTCGACGTCGTCGGTGACGCGCGGATCGCGGGCCCCGGCCACAGCTGGAAGCTCGCGCTGCCGGAGGACCCCGTGATCGTTCCGGGCGACGTGCAACGGTTGCACCAGGTGATCGGCAACCTGTTGTCCAACGCCCGCACGCACACCCCGCCGGGCACCACCGTGACCACCGGTTTGTCCGTCCACAACGGACGGGTGGACCTGACCGTCACGGACGACGGACCGGGCATCCCCGAGGGCCTGGAGGTGTTCGAACGGTTCGCGCGCGGGGACTCCTCGCGGTCGCGGGCGGCGGGCAGCACCGGGCTGGGGCTGTCGATCGTGGCCGCCGTGGTCGGCGCGCATGACGGTGAGGTGTCCGTGGAGAGCGTGCCCGGCCGCACGACTTTCACCGTTTCCCTGAGGACATCACGGCGCAAAGGTCGTTCACAGCAAGAGCACACGACCGACCCAGGGTAGGCCGCGAATCTCGTCCGCATGAGACGAGAACACCTGGCGCTGGCGGTCCTGCTGGTCGCGACCGCCGCGCTGTACCTGTGGCGGCTGGGTGACTCGGGCTGGGCCGACGCCTACTACTCGGCCGCCGCCCAGGCCGGTGCGACGAGCTGGAAGGGTGGCGGCGAACTTCAAGGCCGTCACGGCAGGCGGTCAGACCATCTACGACCTGACGGCCGCGGGCTGAGCCTCAGAGGCGGCCGGTGTCAGCGGGGAGCGCCTCCCCCGGCGCCAGCCCTTCGACCGCTGTCTCCTCGATCCACAGCAACGGCAGCAGGTCCGCACCCCTCCGCCACAGCCACGGAATCCCCTTCACCACGAGCCACGCGACGTGGTGCCACACCGTGAGCTCGCGACCGCCGGAGCACTCCAGGCTGACCTCGCCGACCGGGTGCCCGAGAGCGCGCAGCTCACCGGCGAACGCCTGCGCCAGCATCCGGTGGCCGCGCTCGGACGGGTGCAGCCGGTCCACGGCCCACGTCTCCAGCTCGTAAGCCCCCGGCAGCGTGTGGAGATCGACGCAGCGGACGCCGTGCCGTGCGACGACGACGTCGATCACGCGGTTGTACTCGTCGATGCGATCCTTCAGCACCCGCCGCATCCGTCCGGGCAGCTTGAACACGCGGCCCTGGTCGTGGAACCGCACGGTGACCACGGAAGCCCCGGCGGCGGTGAGCTCGCGGCAGATGTGGTCGAGGTCCTCGTACATCCGCCGCACCGAGAAGTCCGACCGGAGGGTGTCGTTGACGCCCGCGATGACGACGGCGGCGCTGGGCCTCTCCCGCAGTGCCTGCGGCAGCTGGGTGCGCCGGACATCCGCCAGCCGCGCGCCGGAGACGGCGTAGTTGCGATAGCCGTTGCCGCCGAACGCGGACGCGAGGATCGGGCCGAAGCCGCGCCAGCCGCCGGGAACGAGGTCGCCGATCCCGACCGCCGTCGAGTCACCGAGTAGCACCAGCACGCGACTCAGCATCAGCGTGCCCGGTGATCCCGGAATGACCGCGCGGGAACGGTTCAGCGAAATGCAGGGTAAAGCGCGAGTTCGAGCACCTCGGCGCCGTAGCGGTCGACCAGTGCGCCGACCACCGCGTCCGCGTGCGAGGCGACCGTCTTCTCACCCAGGATCAGCGCGTCGGACCGCAGCCTGACCCACCGGCCCGCCAGCACGACACTGCGCGGTGGCGCGTTGTCGACGCTCGGCATCGGCTTGGAGAGCGCCCGCCACGTCGCGAGCCACACCCACAGCAGCTGGGCTTCGAGCAGGCGCGGTAAGAGCACCGCGTCGTCGTCCATCTCGGGCCACACCGACCCGACCTCGGCGCGCCACGCGGCGACCATGGCCTCGGACATGCCCGGCGGCAGGCCCCACCCGCACCAGCAGGACGGGAACGGCACGCGCAACGCGGCCGCGTCGAACACGATGTCGCGGACGCAGCCGCCCTCGAAGTCGACGAACCGGACACCGCGCGAGGTGACCAGGTGGTTGTCCGGACAGGACGTCGACGGGCTGAACGCACGCCGCCGCGACGAGCTGAACGACCGTGCGGCGTCGGCGGCGAACTCGGTGGCCTGCGGGGAGGTCTCCACCCCCAGCGTGGACTCGAGCAGCGCCGGTAGCCCGGCGATGGCCGCGTGCACGTCGACCGCGATCGGGTCCTGGCAGCACTGCGCACCGGCCCGGCGCATCAACGCGTCGAAGTCCGCGTCACGGCCCGCTGTGGTGGCGTGCAGGC
The DNA here is from genome assembly GCF_039537795.1 of Lentzea roselyniae. Taxonomy (NCBI): domain Bacteria; kingdom Bacillati; phylum Actinomycetota; class Actinomycetes; order Pseudonocardiales; family Pseudonocardiaceae; genus Lentzea; species Lentzea roselyniae. The sequence goes on along the minus strand of NZ_BAABBE010000013.1, from coordinate 225,086 downwards.
GGCCCATGGCGTGTGCCCACGACAACAGGCCACGTTCCGCGGCGCGCGCGTCGCCCGAATGCAGCTTCTCGGACAACCGGGGCGCACGGCCCAGGTCTTCCAGCACGACCAGACGCGACGTCGCGTCGTGGGCGAACAGTTCCGGCGTGGCGCGCTCTTCCGCGGGCAGCGCGGTGAGGAGCTGGTGGCTGACGGCCTCGTGCGCCCACGGGTCGCGGTCGCCGCTCGCGGCCGGATACCGCTTCACGACCAGGGTGCGGGGCATCGAGAACGGCGAGGACGCGACTCTCACCCGGATGACGACGGAACGACCGGTACCCCCGAGAGCCTCGGGGTCAGCGAGGCGCACCTGTGCGCCCAGTCGCTTGGTCAGTACCCGCTCGGCCGCGTCGACAGCTTCGACGATCTCGGGTGAAGTCGTCTCGGGAGGGCCCGCGGTGATCTCCACGCTCATCCCCTCCGACCCTACTCCCCATGTCCGTGAGCCGGACCGACGCTAATCCGGCCAGGCTGCGACTACCACCACTCGTTGATAACGGCTCGCGCTGTTTCCGGATCACCCCTTGGACAGTGGACGTGCGGAAACACCATCCGTTGCCCTGCGCCTGCGGATCAACAGAACGAGCGAAGCGGCCGCGACAATACCGATCAAGTTGATGCCCAGCTGGGCAACAGCAGGTCCCACTCTGTCCCACACTCCGAGAACGGCGGCCAGCGCAGCGTAGCCCGCCGCCGGCACCGTGGTGACCGAGATGAACACACCGACGAGCGCCGCCGACTTGGCCGACGTCATCGACAGCATGCCCGCCGCACCCGCCAGCAGGGCGACGATCAGCGAGAACGGTCCGAACTCGTAGACGAAGTCGACCTGGTGACCGTTGAGCAACGACGCCCGGTCGAACAGCCCGCCGAGCTCACCGAACCACGTCAGCGCCGACGTGATCACCATGGCCAGCGGGAAGCCGATCACGAGTGCCATAGCCGCCCGCTTGACCAGGTCCATCCGTTTCGCCACGAGCCCGACCGCGATGGCGGCGAGCGGCCCGAACTCCGGACCGACGACCATCGCGCCGACGATCGTGACCGGAGAGTTCGTCGCGACGCCCACCGCCGCCAGCAGGCAGGCGATGGTGAGGAACGCCTGGAAGGTCACGCTCGGCCGGGACTCCTCGCCGGACTTCGCGATCAGCTCCTCCCACACGATCACGTCCGAGCCCTCGCCGGGAGCGTTCTCCTCGGCGCGGTCGGCGTGGTCGGACAGCGAGGTGTCGATCGTTTCGATCGTGACGCCACCGGTGTGGTCGATGTGCAGGTCGCACAACGCGATGACGATCTCGTCGACCGCCTCCCGCGCCACGTCGGCGGTGATCAGATCACCCTCGGGATCGATCGCCGCGCCACGCAGGACCACCAGGTGGGTGGCCCCTGCGTGGTCGCGGAGGATCGTCAGCGCGGCTTCGGTCTGGTCTGCCGGGCAGACCACCCTGAGCCGCAGCATTACGCCTTCTGGTCGGGCTTGGCGTCGACGCCGGCTTCCTTGCGCTGCTGCGGCGTGATCGGCGCCGGAGCCGCGGTCAGCGGGTCGTAGCCGCCACCGCTCTTCGGGAACGCGATGACCTCGCGGATCGAGTCGTAGCCGCCGATCAGCATGGCGATGCGGTCCCAGCCGAACGCGATGCCGCCGTGGGGCGGGGCGCCGTACTTGAAGGCGTCGAGCAGGAAGCCGAACTTCTCCTGCGCCTCCTCCTCGGTGAGGCCCATGATGTTGAAGACCCGCTGCTGCACGTCGGCGCGGTGGATACGGATCGAGCCGCCGCCGATCTCGTTGCCGTTGCAGACGATGTCGTAGGCGTACGCGAGCGCGTTGCCCGGGTCCTCCTCGAAGCGGTCGATCCACTCCGGCGTCGGCGAGGTGAACGCGTGGTGCAGCGCGGTCCACTTGCCGCTGCCGACCGCCACGTCGTCGCCGATGTTCTCGACGGCCTCGAACAGCGGCGCGTCCACGATCCACACGAACGACCAGGCGTTCTCGTCGATCAGGCCGACGCGCTGGGCGATCTCGTTGCGCGCGGCGCCGAGCAGCGCGCGGGCGCCGTTGCGGTCACCGGCGGCGAAGAAGATGCAGTCGCCGGGGTTCGCGCCGACCGCCTTGGCGAGGCCGTCGCGCTCGGCGTCGGTCAGGTTCTTGGCGACCGGGCCGCCCAGCGTGCCGTCCTCGCCGATGAGCACGTACGCGAGGCCCTTGTGGCCGCGCTGCTTGGCCCACTCCTGCCAGCCGTCGAGCGTGCGGCGGGGCTGCGAGGCGCCACCGGGCATGACCACGGCACCGACGTACGGCGCCTGGAACACGCGGAACGTCGTGTCCTTGAAGTACTCGGTGAGCTCGGTCAGCTCGAGGTCGAAGCGCAGGTCCGGCTTGTCCGTGCCGTACTTGGCCATGGCCTCGGCGAACGGGATGCGGCGGATCGTGCCGATCTCGTGGTCCGCGAGCTCCTTCCACAGCGCCTTGACGACCTTCTCGGCCAGCGCGATGACGTCGTCCTGCTCGACGAAGCTCATCTCGATGTCGAGCTGCGTGAACTCCGGCTGCCGGTCGGCGCGGAAGTCCTCGTCGCGGTAGCAGCGCGCGATCTGGTAGTAGCGCTCCAGACCACCGACCATGAGCAGCTGCTTGAACAGCTGCGGCGACTGCGGCAGCGCGTACCAGGAGCCGGGACGCAGCCGGGCGGGCACCAGGAAGTCGCGCGCGCCCTCCGGCGTGCTGCGGGTCAGGGTCGGGGTCTCGACCTCGACGAACTTCTCGGCGTGCAGGACCGTACGGGCGATCCGGTTCGCCTCGCTGCGCAGGCGCATGGCCTTGGCCGGGGCGGTGCGGCGCAGGTCGAGGTAGCGGTGCTTGAGGCGGGCCTCCTCGCCGACCTCCAGGTGGTCGTCGACCTGGAACGGCAGCGGCGCGGCCTCGTTCAGGACCTCGAGCTCGGAGACGTAGACCTCGATGGCACCGGTGGCGAGGTCGGGGTTCTCGCTGCCCTCCGGACGCCTGGACACCTCGCCGGTGACCTTGATGACGAACTCGGCCCGCAGCTTGTGCGCGCGCTCGGCCATCTCGCCCTCGCGGAACACGACCTGGGCGACACCGGAGGCGTCGCGGAGGTCGATGAAGATGACACCGCCGTGATCACGCCGGCGAGCGACCCACCCGGTGAGGGTGACGGACTGCCCGGCGTGCTCGGCCCGGAGTGATCCGGCCTCGTGCGTGCGCAACACGGTGGTGGCTCCTTGTAGACGAAGTCAGCTTTGCCGTCAAGGCTAGCCAACGGCACCGACGGATTTTCACGCAGGGCTTTCACGGGCGGAAGTGATCTAGGTTCGCTAGCTTTTCCGCATGCGGATCCCGGTGGCCGTCTTCGGCATGCTCGTGATGTTCGTGGTCGCCGTCGGCGTGCTGTTCTTCGGCATTCTCGGCTTCACACCGGTGCAGGCGTGCACGGGCGCGTGCTACGCGCCGTTCATGATGGCGACGGTCGGCACCATCGTCATAGGGCTGTCCGCGACCTTCGCGACGTGGTTCCGCGCGTTGCGAGAGCCGCGCGCCTACTGGCCGTGGATCGGCGCCGCGCTGATGGTCGTCCTCTACCTGGCGTCGCTCTCGGTGGCGGAACAGGTCCTCTGAACGAAAAGGCCGCGGCGACAGCCGCGGCCTTTTCAGACGGTGCTAGCTCACGCGGAGGGCGCGAGGTACAGCAGGCGGTTCGGCGAACCGGAACCGGGGTTCGTCACCTTCGACGGCGTCGACTGCGCGATCAGGTAAGAGGCGACCTGAGCCGGCGTGGCCGACGGGTTGCTCTGCAGGTACCGCGCGGCCGCACCGGCGACGTGCGGGGTGGCCATCGAGGTGCCCGAGATGGTGTTGGTCGCGCTGTCACCGGTGTGCCAGGCCGACGTGATGCTGCTGCCCGGCGCGAAGATGTCCAGGATCGAGCCGTAGTTCGAGTAGGACGCGCGGGCGTCGGTGCGCTCGGTGGCGCCGACGGTGATCGCCTCACCGACACGTGCCGGGGAGAAACCGGACGCGTTGGCGTTGGAGTTGCCCGCCGCGACCGCGAACGTCACGCCCGCCGCGATGGCGCGGCGCACGGCGTCGTCGATCGAGGAGTTGGCGCCGCCGCCCAGTGACAAGTTCGCCACGGCCGGCTTCCGGTGGTTGCGCGCCACCCAGTCGATGCCCGCCACGACACCGGCGAGCGTGCCGGAGCCGGAGTTGTTCAGCACGCGGACGCCGACGATGCGCGCGTTCTTCGCGACACCGTACTGCGAACCCGCGATGGTGCCGGCGACGTGCGTGCCGTGGCCGTTGCCGTCCTGGGCGACGTTGTCGTTGTCGACCGCGTCGTAGCCGTTGACCGCACGGCCGCCGAACGTGGAGTGGCTGATGCGCACGCCGGTGTCCACGACGTACACGTTCACCCCGGAGCCGGTGGTCGTGTAGCTGTAGGAGCTGTTCAGCGGCAGGTTGCGCTGGTCAACGCGGTCGAGCCCCCACGACGGCGGGTTCGTCTGCGTCGCCTGGGTGTGGATCACCTGGTCCTGCTCGACGTACTCGACCGACGGGTCGGCAGCGAGACGCTTGGCCTGCTTCTCGGTCAGCTTCACGTTGAAACCGCCGAAGCTGGCGTAGCTCCGCTCCACGCTCGCGCCGAAGCGGGAAGCCAGGGAGTGGGCGGAGGTCTTGCTGTCCTTCAGCTTCACGATGAAGCTGCCGGCGATCTTCTCAGGGGCGCCCAGAGAGCGGATCTCACCCTCGGCGGCGGACGCTCCCGGCGTCATCAGGACCGACGCGGCGAGGGTCGCCGCACCGGCACCGGCCAGGAACCGGATCTTTCGCGTCATGCTGCATTCCGTTCTTTGCAGGGGAACGAACACTTTCGACGCTAAGTTGCGACCCGGTTCCTGCCAAGGGTGTACTAAAGATTGAGACGCGGTTGTATTGCCGAACAATTCACTTTCACAGTGAAGGCGGCCAGTAAAGGATACGAGTGACGGGTGGTGTGCCAGGAGTGCCCGTGGTAACCAATGCGCGCTCCACCTGTGCGGGAGTGGCCGCGCGGTTGAACTCCAGATAGCGGGCGGCGACACCGGCCGCGTGCGGGGCGGCCATCGAGGTGCCGGAGATGGTGTTCGTCGCGATGTCGCTCGTGTGCCAGGCGGACGGAATGCTGACGCCCGGCGCGAAGATGTCGACCAGCGGGCCGTAGTTCGACGACGACGCCTTGGTGTCGGTCGTCGTCAGCGCACCCACGCAGATAGCCTCGGAAACCCGTTGGGGCGACGAGTTCACGGGGCTGGTGTTGCTGCCGCCCGCGGCCACCGTGTACGAGACGCCGGACGCGATCGAACGGCGGACCGCGTCGTCCAGCGCCGCGGAAGCACTGCCGCCCAGTGACATGTTCGCCACGGCGGGCTTGACGGCGTTGCGCGTCACCCAGTCGACACCCGCGATCACGCCGGAGATCGTGCCGCTGCCGGACCCGTTCAGCACCCGCACGCCCCACACGGTCGCCTGCTTGGCCACGCCGTGCTTCGTGCCGGCGGCGATGCCGGCGACGTGCGTGCCGTGGCCGTTGTCGTCCTGCGCGATCGCGTCGTTGTCCACCGTGTCCCAGCCGTTGCGGGCACGGCCGCCGAAGTCGGTGTGCGACACCCGGATGCCGGTGTCGAGCACGTAGATGTTCACGCCGCGGCCGGTGCTCGTGTAGGAGTACCTCTGGTCCAGCGGCAACGCTCGCTGGTCGATCCGGTCGAGGCCCCACGGCGGGTTGAGCTGTGTGCCGTTCGCGTGCACGATCCCGTCACGCTCCACATGGGACACGTCCGGGTCGGCCTTCAGCGCACGCAGCTGCTGCGAGGTCAGCCGTGCGCTGAAACCGTTGAAAACACTGGTGTACCGGTGCTCGACCGCGCCGCTGAACGACGACAGGGCTCCGTCACGCAGCACGACGATGTACGGGGATGTGGCCGCGGACGCCGGGGCGACCACGACCGCTGCCGCCAGGGCGGCGACTGTCAGCAGGGCTCTCACGTGCGGACTTCCTTTCGGTGCAGGGGAAAACGGCCCCGGCTCGCAATGAGCCGGGGCCGCACATCTCACAGTGCCGTTCAGCTGGTCGGCGGCCAGTGCAGGAGCCTGGTCGTCGTGCCGGCACCGGGGTTGGTCACCTTGCCGTTGGTGGCGTTGGAGGTGATCGCGGCCGACACCTGCGCGGGCGTCACGTTGAAGTTGCCCTGCAGGTAGCGCGCCACCACGCCGGCGACGTGCGGCGTCGCCATCGAGGTGCCGGAGATGGTGTTCGTGGCGGTGTCACTGGTGTGCCACGCGGACGTGATGTCCCGGCCGGGAGCGAAGACGTCCACGACCGCGCCGAAGTTGGAGAACGACGAGCGCGCGTCGTTGCGGTCGGTCGACCCCACCGTGATCGCCGACGCGACCCTGGCCGGGGAGAAGCCGGACGCGTTGGCGTTGGAGTTGCCCGCCGCCACCGCGAACGTGACACCGCGCGTGATCGCGCCCGCCACGGCGTTGTCGAGCGAGGAGTTCGCGCTGCCACCGAGCGACATGTTGGCCACCGCGGGCTTGACGTGGTTGGACGCCACCCAGTTGATGCCCGCGACGACACCGGCGAGCGTGCCGGAGCCCTGGTTGTTCAGCACACGCACGGCGACGATGGTCGCCGCCTTCGCCACGCCGTACTGCGTGCCCGCGATCGTGCCCGCGACGTGCGTGCCGTGGCCGTTGCCGTCCTGCGCGACGTTGTCGTTGTCGACGAAGTCGCGGCCGTTCTTGGCGCGGCCGCCGAACGTCTGGTGGCTGATCCGGACACCGGTGTCGAGGACGTAGGCGTTCACGCCGGAACCGGTGCTGTTGTAGGTGTAGCGCTGGTCGAGCGGCAGGTTGCGCTGGTCGATCCGGTCGAGACCCCACGACGGCGGGTTGACCTGGGTGGCGGAGATGCTGAGAACCTGGTCGCGTTCCACGTAGTCCACCGACGGGTCGGCGGCCAGTCTGCGGGCCTGGGCGTCGCTCATCTTGACCGAGAAGCCCTTGAACACGGTGTCGTACACGTGGCCGATCTGACCGCCGAACCGTGCACCGAGAGTCGCGGCACTCGCGGTGACCCGGTCGTCCTTGAGCTTCACCACGAAGCTGCCGGCGATGTTGCCCGCGCCCTCGAACGTGCGGATCTCACCGGCCGCGGCGGTGGCGGGTGCCGCGAACGCGGCGATCATGACCGCCGAGCCGAGCAGGGTTGCTGTCTTGCGCATTGCGTAGTCCTGTTCGTCGCAGGGGTGATCAGGAACCCAATCGAGACTATTGGCGGCGTAATAGGCTCGAGATCTGAACTTTCCGGGTTTCGAACCGGCGCAAAACCGCCGATCGGCTGTACCGCGTTCCCTTTGCTGCCGATAGCCTTCCGAGCTTGACCCCGGGAAACGGAGGGGTGATGCTGACGATTTACCCACCGCGCGAGGAGCTCGCCGACCTGTTGGTGACGGGTCCGTTCGCGGACGCGTTGCGGGTGGCGATCCAGGTGCGGGGTCTCAGCCTGGAACGGCTGCAACACCGCCTGAAGGTCCGCGGCACGCCGATCAGCGTGACGGCGCTGAGCTACTGGCAGTCGGGTCGGCGCAGACCCGAGCGGCCGGAGTCGCTGATGGCGCTCGCCCAGCTGGAGGACGTGCTCGGGCTGCCGGAGGCAGCACTGTCGCGCCTGCTCGGCCCGCCCCGGCCGCGCGGCCGTTCACGCAGGCGGGAGCTGTCGGCGAGGACCGCGTGGGACGGCTCAGGACTCGTCCTGACCGCCCAGCACGACCGCGTGGACGTCGCACCCTGCGGAGGGGTGCGCGCGGTCAGGTCACGTCAGGTCCTGCGGGCGACGGCGGCCGGAGTGGACCGCTGGATCCTCTGCCAGGAAACGGGTTCGTCGCAGCCGGCGCTGACCGCGGTCCGCGCGTGCCGCGTCGGCAGGGTCGCCCGCGAACGGACCAACGGCGTGCTCGTCGCGGAGCTGTTGTTCGACGAACCGATCTCTCCCGGCGAGACGGCGGCGATCGAGTACGAATTGATCTATCCACATCCGACGGTGGAGCACACGCATTTCCGCCGGTTCGCCGAACGGGTGCACGACTACGTGCTGGAGATCAAATTCCCCGCCGAGTCCCCACCGGCCTCCTGCGAGCAATTCGCGTCCGGTCCGGCCGGGACGGAAATGTACGGCGGCGCACGCCCGGCCCCGGTGGACTCCTGGGGTTACGCGCACGCCGCCGCACTCGACTTCGGTCCCGGCCTCTACGGGATGCGCTGGACCGTGGCGGCGAACGCCTCCGGGTCGTCCACCCACGGGAAGTGACCGGCGCCGGGCTGCACGACGAGCCGCGCGCGTGGGAACAGGTCCGCGTACTCCTGCGCGCGCTTGGGCGGTAGCGACACGTCCAGGGCGCCCGCGAGCAGAAGCGTTGGCACGTCGAGGTTATTGAGGTCCGAGCGGACCTGCGCGGGGTCGAACGCACCCTCGCCGTAGTACTCCTTGGCGGCTTCGTCGTTGCGCGGGTGGTCGTCGAGCTGCTGCGCCTGGGCGTCCCAGCGGCCGTGCATGAACGGGGTGATCCCCTTGAACGCCTCCGGTGTGAAGTTGCCGGCCCAGATCTGCTGGAACGCCGCGTACGCCTGCTCGAACCACGGTTCGGCGTGGCGCTGCTCGGCGATCTCCTTGCGGTCGTCGTCGGTGACGTCGATGCCGACGACGCGCGGTGTCGGCGTGATCAGCACGAGCTCCTTCAAGTGCTGTGGGAATCGCGTCGCGTAGAGGATCGCGAGGGACGTGCCCGCAGAGTGGCCGAGCAGCCGGATCCGGTCGAGGCCGAGGTGGCGGCGCAGCGCTTCCACATCGCCGATCTGGTGGTCGACGCGGTAGCGGGCTGCTTCCTCGGAGTCGCCCGTGCCGCGCAGGTCGAGCCGGAGCACGTCGTCGAGCGGCAGGCCCGCCAGATAGGACGACGCCTGCATCGGCCCGCCCGGCAGGCAGATCAGCGGATCTGGGCCGGACGGGCCGTGGTAAGCGAGTTTGGTGCCGTCATACGTGCTGAATGTCCCCATGCCGCGCAGTGTGTCAGTACGACCTGGGCAACTTCAGGCTGTTTTGCGCGACGAAGTTGAGGACCATCTCCCGCGAAACGGGCGCGATCCGGGAGAGCCGCGACATGCCGAGCATCGACGCCAGGCCGAACTCGGAGGTGAGCCCGTTGCCGCCGTGGGTCTGGATCGCCTGGTCGACGGCGGCCGCGATGGCCTCGCCGGCCGCGTACTTGGCCATGTTGGCGGCCTCACCGGCGTCCTTGTCACGGCCCGCGTCGTACAGCGCTGCTGCCTTCTGCGTCATCAGCCTGGCCAGCTCGATCTCGATGTGGATCTTCGCCAGCGGGTGCGCGAGGCCCTGGTGCGAACCGATCGGGTTGTCCCAGACCGTGCGCTGCTGGGCATAGGTGACGGCTTTGCTGATGGCCAGGCGGGCGGAACCGGTGGCCATGCTCGCGCCCATGATCCGTTCGGGGTTGAGGCCCGCGAAAACCTGCAGCAGGCCCTGGTCCGGTGAGCCCACGACTGCGTCGTCCGGCAGCCTGACATCGTCGAAGAACAGCGTGAACTGCTTCTCCGGCGCGACCAGGTCCATCTCGATCTGGTGCCAGGTGAAACCCTCGGCGTTCGTGGGAACGACGACGAGCACCGGCCCCGTCTTCTGGATGGCGACCACGAGGACGGCGTCGACCTCGTCGATGCCGGAGATGAACGTCTTGGTGCCCTTGAGGATCCAGTCGTCGCCGTCGCGCCGGACGTGCGTCCTCAGCTGGTGCGCGTTGGATCCCGCGTCCGGCTCGGTGATCGCGAACGCCATCTTCAGCGTGCCGTCCGCGAAACCGGGCAGCCACTTGGACTTCTGCTCGCTCGTGCCGAACCGCGCGATCACCGTGGCGCAGATCGCGGGCGACACCACCATGAGCAGCAACGGACATCCCGCCGCGGCCAGCTCTTCACACACCGCCGCGAGGTCACCGATGCCGCCGCCACCACCGCCGTACTCCTCCGGCACTGCGACACCGAGGTAGCCGAGCTTGCCCGCTTCCTCCCACAGCTCGGTGGTCTTCTCCCCCGAGCGGGCCTTGGCGACGAAGTACTCGGTGCCGTACTTGGCGCCCAGCTCGGACACGGCCTTGCGCAGCGCGATCCGCTCTTCGGACTCGACGAAGCTCATTGTTCGTCTCCCCTCTTTTCGGCTACTACGGCCAGGACGTCGCCGGCGTTGACCTGCTGGGCCTTCTCGACGAGGAGTTCGGTGACGGTGCCCGCGCTGGTCGCGAGCACGCGGTGTTCCATCTTCATGGCTTCCAGGACCAGGAGCTCGGCACCGGCCTCGACCTGGTCACCCTGCTGGACGCCGACCCGGACGACCGTGCCGGGCATCGGGGCGACGGTCGCGCCCGGTGCGAGCCCGGTCTCCGGTTCGGGGAAGCGCGGCACGATCCTGAGGCTGACGGAGCCGCGCGGTGAGTCGACCTCGACGAGATCGCCGTACCGGGCGACGTGGAACGGCGTGCGCACCCCGTCCAAATCCAGAGCGACCACGTCGGGGGTGGCCTGCTTCGGGTCGTACTCGACCTCGATCTCGGTTTCCCCGACCAGGAACTTCGCCTTCGGCCGCTGCGCGCGGACGTTGCGCCAGCCGAGCGGCAGGTGCCCGACCCTGCGGGTGGCGGCGGTGGCCAGTGCCGCAGCGAGCGCAAACGGTTGCGGGTCAACGGTCCGGGTGAACTCGTGCTCGGTCAGGAACCCGGTGTGCGTGTCGCCGTCGAGGAAGGCGTCGTGCCTGAGGATGTCCACGAGCAGGCGGCGGTTCGTGACCAGGCCGTGGATCCGGGCACTCTCCAGCGCGGTCGCGAGCTTGCGGATGGCGGCCGCGCGCGTCGGTGCGTGCGCGATCACCTTGGCCAGCATGGGGTCGTAGTGGACCGAGATCTCCGACCCGTCCTCGACACCGCTGTCGAGCCTGATGTCCCCCGGCACGTGGAACCGGTGCAGGGTGCCGCTCGCCGGGCGCCAGTCGTGGTCGGGGTCCTCGGCGTAGAGGCGGACCTCGATGGCGTGCCCGTTCGGTTCCGGCGTTTGCGTTGGCAGCTTTGCGCCTTCGGCGATCCGCAGCTGCCAGTCGACGAGGTCCACGCCGTGGACCAGTTCGGTGACCGGATGCTCGACCTGCAGGCGAGTGTTGACCTCCAGGAAGTGGAAGTCCTCGCCCTTCAGCATGAACTCCACGGTGCCCGCGCCGACGTACCCGATCGACTCGGCCGCGGCCGTCGCCGCCGCGAACAAGCGCTTGCGGATGTCGTCGGTGACCGCCGGGCTGGGCGACTCCTCGACGATCTTCTGGTGCCGGCGCTGGATCGAGCACTCGCGTTCGCCGAGCGCCCACACCGTGCCGTGCGTGTCCGCGAGGATCTGCACCTCGACGTGCCGTGCGTGCTCCAGCAACGGCTCGCAGAACACCGTCGGGTCGCCGAACGCCGACTCGGCCTCACGTCGCGCGCTCGCGAGAGCGTCCGCGAACTCGGCTTTCTCGCGAACGATCCGCATGCCGCGACCGCCGCCGCCCGCCGATGCCTTGATCAGCACCGGGAACTCGGTGACCGTCTCCGGGTCGAGCTCGGGCAGCGTGGGCACACCGGCGGCCGCCATGCGCTTCTTCGCGGCGACCTTGGAGCCCATGGCCTCGATGGCGTCCGGTTCCGGGCCGACCCAGGTCAGGCCCGCCTCCTGGACCTTCCTGGCGAAGTCGGCGTTCTCGCTGAGAAAGCCGTAGCCGGGGTGGACGGCGTCCGCTCCCGCCCTGAGCGCCGCCTCGACGATCAGGTCGGCGCGGAGGTAGGTGTCGGTCGGGGACGCGCCGGGCAGGTTGACGGCGAAGTCGGCCTCCCGGACGTGCGGTGCGTCGGCGTCCGGGTCGGAGAAGACCGCGACCGTGCGGATTCCGCCTGCCTGGCAGGTGCGGATGATCCGGCGGGCGATCTCGCCGCGGTTGGCGATCAGGAGAGTCTTGATCACTGGTCTCACATCCGGAAGACGCCGAAGCCGTCGGCGCCCTTGATCGGTCCGCTGTGGACAGCGGAGAGGCAGATCGCGAGCACGGTCCTGGTGTCGCGCGGGTCGATCACGCCGTCGTCGTAGAGCTTTCCGGACAGGAACGGCGCCAGCGACTGCTCCTCGATCTGCGCCTCGACCATCTTGCGCATGGCCGCGTCGTGTTCCTCGTTGTACTCCTGCCCCTTCGCCGCGGCGGCCTGCCGTCCGACGATCGACAGCACACCGGCGAGCTGCGCGGGCCCCATCACGGCCGACTTGGCGTTGGGCCAGGTGAACAGGAACCGCGGGTCGTACGCCCTGCCGCACATGCCGTAGTTGCCCGCGCCGTAGCTCGCGCCCATCGTGATCGTCAGGTGCGGGACCTTGCTGTTGGACACCGCGTTGATCATCATCGAGCCGTGCTTGACGATGCCGCCCTGCTCGTACTGGGCGCCGACCATGTAGCCGGTGGTGTTCTGCAGGAAGACGAGCGGTGTGTCGCTCTGGTTGGCGAGCTGGATGAACTGCGTGGCCTTCTGCGACTCCTCGCTGAACAGGACGCCACGCGCGTTGGCGAGGATGCCGACCGGGTAGCCGTGGATCCTGGCCCAGCCGGTGACGAGGCTGTTGCCGTACAACGGTTTGAACTCGTCGAACTTCGACCCGTCGACGAGCCGCGCGATGACGTCCCTGGGGTCGAACGGCACCCGCTGGTCCTCTGACACGATGTCGAGGATGCTTTCGGCGTCGTGGAGCGGCTCTTCGACCGCGTACGGCTCCGGCCCCTGCTTGCGCCAGTTGAGCCGCGCGACGACCCTGCGGGCCAGCCGGATCGCGTCGGTCTCGTCCTCCGCGACGAAGTCCGCGAGGCCGGACGTGGTGCCGTGCATCGTCGCGCCGCCCAGGCTCTCGTCGTCGGCGTCCTCACCGGTCGCCATCTTGACGAGCGGCGGGCCGCCGAGGAACACCTTCGACCGGTCCTTGACCATGATCACGTAGTCCGACATGCCCGGTACGTACGCGCCGCCGGCCGTGGCGTTGCCGAACACCGCCGTGATCGTCGGGATGCCGGCCGCGCTCAGCCTGGTGAGGTCACGGAACGCCCGTCCGCCGGGGATGAAGATCTCGCTCTGCGTCGGCAGATCCGCTCCGCCCGACTCGACGAGGCTGACCAGCGGCAACCGGTTCTGCAGCGCGATGTCGTTGGCCCTGAGGCTTTTGCGGAGCGTGTACGGGTTGCTGGCGCCACCGCGGACCGTCGGGTCGTTCGCGACGATCACGCACTCGACACCTTCGATCCGCCCGATACCGGTGACCACGCTGGCGCCCACAGGGAAGTCCGTACCCCAGGCGGCGAGCGGCGACAGCTCCAGGAACGGGCTGTCCTCGTCGACGAGCAATTCGACCCGTTCACGGGCGAGGAGCTTGCCTCGCCCGTGGTGCCGCTCGACGTACTTGGGCCCACCGCCCGCGAGTGCTTTGGCGTGCTCGGCGTCCAGCTCCGCGATCTTCGCGAGCAACGCCTCCCTGTTGCCCATCAGGCGAACCCCAATCGTCGTGCCGCGAGCTCGGTCATCACTTCACTCGCACCGCCCCCGATACCGAGGATGCGGGCGTCCCGGTAATGACGCTCCACTTCGGACTCCCGCATGTACCCCATGCCGCCGTGCAGCTGCACCGCCGTGTCCACCACTTCACCGCAGGCCTCGACGGCCGCGTTCTTGGCGAAGCAGACCTCGGTGACGCAGTCCTCGCCGCGGTTGACGCGTGCCGCGACCTCCCTGACGTAGGTCCGGGTCAGGTCGATCTTCTGCGCCATCCCGGCGAGCTTGTGGCTCACCACCTGGTTCTTGATGAGCGGCTTGCCGAACGTCTCGCGGTTGCGGACCCAGTCCACCGTGAGGTCCAGCGCCCGTTGCGCCGTCGCGTACGCCTCGACGGCCATGGTCACGCGCTCGACCTGGAACTGCCGCATGATCTGCGCGAATCCCTGGTTCTCCTCGCCCACCAGGTTCTTCACGGGCACTCTGACGTCGTCGAAGTGCAGTTCCGCGGTGTCGCTGCAGTGCCAGCCCATCTTGTCGAGCTTGCGGCGCGTGAAGCCGTCCTCGATCACCAGCAGCGAGATGCCCTTGTACCCCGGCTCCCCGGTCCGCACGGCGGTGGTGACGAAATCGGCCCGGCACCCCGAGGTGATGAACGTCTTCTCGCCGTTGACGACGTAGACGTCGCCTTCTCGCACGGCTTTCGTCCGGATGCTCGCGACGTCGGATCCCGCACCGGGCTCGGTGACCGCGAGGCTGCCGATCTTCTCGCCCCTGATGGCGGGCTTCGCGAACCTTTCTCTGAGGTCCTCGTTGCCGCTCTGCCAGATGTGCGGGATCGCGATGCCGAGCGTGAACAGCGCCGCCATCACCCCGGACGAGCCTCCGTTCTGGATGATCTCCTCGGTGAGCACCACGCTGTCGATCAGGTCGCCGTGCTCGAACCCGATGCCCAGCAGGTCGAGCTCGGCCGCCTTCTTGTGCAGCTCGCGCGGGATCTCGCCGTCCCGTTCCCACTGGCCGAGGTGCGGCGCGATCTCCCTGCGCGTGAAGTCGCGGACGAGCTGCCGCAGTTCCTTCCGCTCGTACAGGTCCTTCGTGATCACAGGAGCTCCTCCGGGATCTCGGCTTCCCTGCTGCGCAACCACTCGCCCAGCGCCTTCGCCTGCGGGTCGAACCGCGTGCTGCTGGCCACGCCCTCGCCGAGCAGCCCGTGCAGCACGAAGTTGAGCGCCTTCAGGTTGGGCAGCTCGTACCGGCTGACCTCGTTCGCCTCCGGCAGCAGCTCCTTGAGCTTCTCGGTGGTGAGAAACCCCTTGAGCCACTCGTAGGCCTCCGGCGTGCGCGTCCAGATCCCGAGGTTCGCGTCCCCGCCCTTGTCGCCGCTGCGCGCCCCGGCGATCACTCCCAGCGGCCTCTTCACAGCAACACCGCCTTGGCGCTGACCTCGTCACGCTTCACGTACGCCGCCTTGTACACCCCGAACGGCACCCCGTCACCAGGTGGCGCCGTGACGTGGAACCCGGGATAGCTGGCGAGCGCCAGCTCGATCGCCGCCCGGCTGAACCCCTTGGCCCGCTTGGGATCAGCGGTCTTGATCGTGGCGTGCAGCAACGCGCTGGCCCGCTCCTCGGTGTCCGCGTCCGCGTGGTCGGTCCGCGCCAGCGTCCACGTCAGCCCGTCGTCACCGATGGCGTCGCGCAGCTGCCGCTTGACGAGCTCGGCCTTGGCCTCGACGTCGAGTCCGGTGAGGACGAACGTCGTGGAGTTCCTGAACCCGCCCAACGTGTTCAGGCACACCTTGAGCGTGTCCGGCGGCGGACTGCCTCTGGTTCCGCTGATCCTGACACCGCGTTCTTCCTGGGCGAGCTCGATGGTGTCGAAGTGCGTGGTGACGTCCGGCCCCAGATACTCCGGCGCCCCGATCTCGTACAACAACTGAGCTGTGACGGTGTCGGTGGTCACCGCACCACCCGTCCCGTCGTGCTTCGTGATGAGGCACGACCCGTCCTCGTCGATCTCCGCGATCGGAAACCCGGGCCGGGTCGCGTCGATCTCGGTGAAGAACGAGAAGTTCCCACCGGTGGCCTGCGTCCCGCACTCCAGCACGTGCCCCGCGACCGTGGCCCCGGCCAGCCGATCCCAGTCGTCCCGCGCCCACCCGAAGTGCGCCGCGGCGGGCCCGACCACCAGGCTCGCGTCCGTGACCCGCCCGGTGACCACGACCTGCGCCCCCTGGTTCAGGCACTCCGCGATCTCCCAGGCCCCCAGATAGGCGTTGGCGGTCAGGGCGTCCGGGAACCGCGCCCTGAGATCGTCGCCGGTGACGTACCCGACCTTGGCGTCCAGCTTTCGCGCCAGCCCCTCGGGGTTGAGCCCGCCCGCGTTCGTCACGATCTTGACGCCCTTGCCGAGCGCCAGCCCGAGACAGTCCTCCATCTGCCGCAGGAACGTCTTCGCGTAGCCGAGCGACGAGTCCTTCATCCGGTCCCGGCCAAGGATCAGCATGGTCAGCTCGGCGAGGTAGTCCCCGGTCAGCACGTCGAGCTCGCCGCCTTCGAGCTGCTCGCGCATGGCGGACAGCCGATCCCCGTAGAACCCGGACGCGTTGCCGATCCTGATCACCGCCCACCCCCCGGCGGCCCCGCAAAGGCTTGCGCGATCGGCACCCACTGCTCGGCAACCTCGCCCACGGCTTCGATCGCCAGCTCCTTGCGACTCCGCCGCTGCGTGACCAGCCACGCGAAATCCAGCGCCGGCCCGGAAACCCGGTCCGCGGCCCCCTCCGGCCCCCAGACCCAGCTCTCCCCACCGGGCCCGGTCAGCTCAACCCGGACCTCCACGTCAGGCACGGCCAGCCCGTTGAGCAGAAACGCGAACCCGATGGTCCGCACCCCGATGTGACACACGTGCCGAATCCGCGCGGTGGGTTCCCGCACGACACCGAGCGCGTCCGCGACGTCCTGCCCGTGCGCCCACGTCTCCATGATCCGCGCGGTGGCCATCGACGCCGGACTCATCGGCGGCCCGAACCACACGATCTTCCCCTCGGCCCGCGCGAGGTGCTCCCGCAACGCAGCCCGGCTGTCGCGCCACAACGCCAGCAGGTTCGGCAGTGCCGCCGCCTCTGCCGCGGTCCGGTCCACGATGTCCCCGGTCAGCGGCTGCGCCTGAAACGCCTCGGGATCGGTGATGGCGAGGATCGCCGCCTTGTCCGTCCACATGAGATGGCCGATCTGATGCCCGATCGTCCACCCCTCGGCGGGCGTCGGCAGCGACCAGTCCTCCGCGCCGGCGACGAGATCGTCGAGCTCGCGCGACTCGGCGTCCAGGTCGGCCAGCAGTTCCGTGATCACAGCTGTTCCTCCAGCATCCTCGCCCAGTAGCGCACGACGTGCGCGCGGCGCTTGCCGTCATCGGCCAGCTGGTTGGCCAGCGCCAGCCCGCGCACGAGGTCCAGCGTCGCCTGCACTGCGTCCTTCACGCCCGGCTTGGTCTCGTCGGCGTCGAGCAGCTCCAGCGCCAGGCCGTACACCTCCCGCCCCAGCCGCGCCTGCAGTTCCAGCACCTGCTCGCGCAGCTCCGGGTCCGTGCGCGCCGCCACCCACAACTCCAGCGCCGCCGTGAACAGGTCGCTGGCGTGGAAGTCCGCGATCAGCTCCACCACGGCGTGTGTGCTCTTGTCCGTGATCGCCGCTCGCCGCTTGAGCACCTCGACGCTCTCCGCGCCCACGTGTTCCACGGCCGCCGCGACCAGTTCGCCGCGCGTCCTGAAGTGGTGCAGCTGCGCACCCCGTGACACCCCGGCCCGCTCGGCCACCTCGGTCGTCGTCGTGCCCGACCAGCCGCGCTCCACCAGGCACTCGACCGTCGCCTCCATCAGCTTCCGCTTGGTCTCGCGGGTGCGGTCGGCCTGACGCTGCCTCGTCTCCACGCCCCCGAGTGTTCCGGGCCACAAACAAACAGTCAAGCCTGCTTGTAAATGCCACTCCTCACCTCCCTTCGCCGAACCCAGCCCCAGCCCAGCCCAGCCGCCGCCCGCCCCCTTCCTTCTGCGGGGAGGAAGATGACCATGGTTTCGGGACACCCAACAGACGCACTCAGGCGCAGATCAGGACAAACTTCACCCGTCGGAGTGACTGCTAGCGTCCAGCAACGATGAGCACCGTCGATCGACTCAGGGCCGCGGGCTGCGTGTTCGCCGAAGAAGAAGCCGCCCTGCTCGAAGAAGCCGCCACCTCCGCAGAACACCTCGAACAACTCGTCACCCAGCGAGTCGAGGGATTACCGCTCGAACACGTCGTGGGCTGGGCCGAGTTCTGCGGCCGGCGAATCACGATCACCAAGGGCGTGTTCGTACCGCGCCACCGCACGGAACTGCTGGTCGACCTGGCGACCGACCTGAACCCCGAGCTGGTCGTCGACCTGTGCTGCGGATCGGGAGCGATCGGCGCGGTCCTGCAACACAGGCTCCCGAAGGCGACCGTCTACGCGGCCGACATCGACCCCGCGGCCGTGGCCTGCGCACGCAAGAACCTCACGAACGTCTTCGAGGGCGACCTGTTCGACGCGCTGCCCCAAGACATAAGAGGACACATCGACGTCGTGGTGGCGAACGTCCCGTACGTGCCCACCGACGACATCCGCTTCATGCCACCCGAAGCCCGCGACTTCGAGTCCCGAGTCGCGCTCAACGGCGGACCGGACGGCCTGGACGTCCTGCGCAGGGTGGCGGTCCAGGCGGCGCACTGGCTCAAGCCCGGCGGCCACCTGATGAGCGAAACGAGCAGCCGCCAAGCCCCTGGCGCCCTGGCCGCGTTCACCGACGCCGGCCTCAACGCAAGGGTCGTGACCAGCGATGACGCCACCGCGATCGTCGGCAGCCCGCGCAAGTAGCCACCAACAAGAAAACCGCCTCGAGGAACCGCGCGCAGATCCGTACAATGTACGGTATGTCGTACGACGAGGTCATGCAGTGGTTCGCGAAGTGGGACGAGCTCGCGGTCAAGGGCGAGGTCGAGCAGATGGCCGACATGGCGCTGTTCCCGATCAACACGGTCACCGACGGCTCGGCGACGTCGTGGGACCGGGAGCGCTTCCTCAAGGAGATGGGCGCACAGCTGGGCGGTGGCGGCGAAGTGAAGATGGAGTCGGTCAGGACGCCGCACTTCATCAACGACAACCTGGTCTTCGTGATCACCGACGGGACGATCAACGGCTACACCGTGCGCTACGGCGACCTGCTCGTGAAGGTCGGCGACGAGTGGAAGTTCCAGACGATGGTCCAGGGCGGCTGGGCTTAGGTACAACAGAAGCATGATCGCTATGCAGTACGAGATCACCCTGCCGTCGAACTACGACATGGGGATCATCCGCGAACGTGTCCGCACGCGGGGTCGTGCGCTGGACGACTTCGCAGGGCTCGGCTTCAAGGCGTACCTGATCCGCGGTACCCAGTACGCGCCGTTCTACGTGTGGAACACCTCGGCCGGCATGGCGAACTTCCTCTACCGCGGCGGCGGCTTCCAGGGGATTCTCGCGGACTTCGGCAGGCCCGTGGTCCAGCACTGGCCGGGGGTCGCGTTCCTCAAGGGGGACGCCGCGAAAGCGAGCTACGCGACACGCACCATCACGAGGCTCGCACCGGAGGCGAACCCGATCGACGTCGTGAAGGAGATCGGGCTGGACAAGACGCCCGGCCTGCACTCTGCGGCCGTCGGCGTGGATCCGCGCACGTGGGAAGTCGTGCGCTTCGAACTGTGGGAGGAACACCCCGGGGAAGAGGGTGTCTACGAAGTCCTCCACTTCTCCCAGCCCGAGCTGGAAGAAATCACAGCAGGGTGAGCTGTTCCTGGTCCACCCGCTGAGCCGGCACACCGGACGGCAGGCTGCCGTCGGGCCACACGCCGTCGTCGTCACCGGGCACACCGGTGACGGCGTCGGTGGAACGGCCGCGCGGCGCCAGGCCGTGCTTCTCGATCAGCGGAACGACGCGCGCCGTCAGCCGGGCGCGGTACCGCTTGTCCACATAGGATCCAGATCCGTACAGATACCGGTACGTCTCGACGAGATCCGGGTGCTCGCGGCGAAGCCACGCCGCGAACCACTCCCGAGCGCCTGGCCGCAGGTGCAACGGCAGCACCGTCACGCCGGTGGCTCCGGCGTCCGCGATCCGCTCCAGCAGAAAGTCGAGCTGCTCAACGGAATCCGTCAGCTCGGGCAGCACGGGCGCCACGAAGACACCGCACGGCAAGCCGGCTTCCCGCACCTTTCGCACCAGGTCCAGCCGAGCCGCGGGCGTCGGAGTTCCCGGCTCCAGCGACTTGTGCAGGTCGCGGTCCATCAACGCGAGCGACACCGCGATCCCGACCGGCACCACCTGCGCCGCCGCGGACAGCAGCGGCAGGTCGCGGGCCAGCAGCGTGCCCTTCGTCAGGATCGAGAACGGGGTACGAGAGGCGGTCAGGGCCTCGATGATCCCTGGCATCAAGGCGTACCGCCCCTCCGCCCGCTGGTACGGGTCCGTGTTGGTGCCGAGCGCCACGTGTTCCTGCTTCCAGCGCTTGGAACGCAGCTGACGCGACAGCACCTCCCCCGCGTTGACCTTGACGATGAGCTGGCTGTCGAAGTCGCGGCCGGTGTCGAGATCCAGGTACGAATGCGTCTTGCGCGCGAAGCAGTTGTGCGACACCACGCCGTTCGCGATGAAGTCACCGGTGCCCGTCGTGATGTCGAACAGCGTCATTTCCTCAAGCGGCTCCACGGAGACGACGCCGAGCGGCTGCTGCGACTTGATCGCCACGCCGTCGATGTCGCGCTTGCGCGTGATCGCCGGGTCGACGGTGTGGAAGAAGCGCAGGTTCTCCCGCAGCCCGCCGCGCAGACGCACGACCCGCACGCCACGACGGCGGCGCAGTTCCTCGATCGCGAAGTCGAAGTGGAAGTGCTTGAGTGCCAAGGAGATCGCTTCGACGACGGTGGCGTTGCGCGTCGACATGCGCAGGATGCTGCGCGAGCAGGTCCCGAGGTAGTCGAAGGCACCGGCCAGGAATCCCTTGAGCCAGTCCGGGTTCGGGGCTATCTGCCAGTGCGCGAGCTCGCGCACTTGGTGCAGAAATCCCCTCCCTTCTCGCACACCGAAGTAGTCGAGATACTCCCGTGTGCGGTCCATGGCCTCTATGTCGGCCAACGGAATCCGGAACTCGTTCTCGTCATCGACCATGCCCCGCAGGTAGCCGCGGCGGTAGTCGTCGGTCACGGTCGGCTGCTCGACGAAAGCCCCCGTGCCCATCAGCTTGTTGCCGGTCGTGAGGTGCGGGCGGCGGCCCGTGCCCGCGGTTTCGCCGGTCACGTGCTTCCAGCCGCGGTCGGTCAGGAAGCGGTGGTCACCGGAGGCGACCAGCGAGGTCCCGTCCTCCAGCGTCAACCGGTAGGCGGTCTTGCGCGTCTCCCAGTGCGCGAGAACCGTCGTGAGCTTGTAGCGCCGGTAGTTGCCGACGAGCTCGGTGCCGTAGATCTGGTCGCCGGTCCGCAACGACGACAACGGCTTGGTTCGCCCGTCGGCCATGAGGATCGGGGTGTCACCGGCCAGGCAGTAGGTGCAGGCGTGTGAGCAGCCCCGATACGGGTTCACCGTCCACGAGAAGGGCAGCGACGACCCCGGTACTCCGTTGAGCACGGATTTGGCGCGGACCTCGTGGAACACCACGTCCGCGAACTCAGGAGTTCGTACGCTGCGCACCAGTCCCGGTAGCCCCGGTAGTGCCTGCTGCGGCTCTGCCTCGAGTTTCTGTCCGTCCCATCGCACACCCTCGATTCGAACACATGTTCGAACAGCGGTCAAGGAGCGTACGTGTCACCCGTTGAGGTAGCAGGCTTCATCACCGGCGCACTGTGCGTGTGGCTGGTCGCCCGCCAGAACCCGTGGAACTGGCCCATCGGGATCGCCAACAACATCGCGTTCCTCGTGCTGTTCTGGGGCGCCGGGCTGTACGCGGACTCCGGGCTGCAGCTCGTCTACATCGCGCTCGCGCTCTACGGCTGGTGGGCGTGGCTGCGCGGCGGCGAGCAGCACAGCACGCTGCACGTCAGCCGCACGACGACGCAGCAGTGGATCTGGCTCGCGGTCGCCGGCGTGCTCGGAACCGCTTTGCTGCACTGGATCCTCATCACCTTCACCGAGTCGACCGTGCCCTTCTGGGACGCGATCACGACGGTGTTGTCACTGCTCGCGACGTGGGGGCAGGCCCGCAAGAAGGTCGAGTGCTGGTGGCTGTGGATCGCGGCGGACGTGATCTACGTGCCGCTCTACGCGTACAAGGAGCTGTATCTGACAGCAGTGTTGTACGTGGGGTTCATGGTGCTGTGCGTGATCGGGCTGCGCAGCTGGACCAAGGACGTGGTGCGCGTATGAAGGAGTTCGGCCACGCGCTGGTGCTCGGCAAGTTCTACCCACCGCACAACGGGCACCACCACCTGATCGAGACGGCGGCCGCGCGCAGCGAACGCACGACCGTCACGGTCCTCGCGGCCTCCGCGGAGAAGATCCCCCTCGAACACCGGGTGCGCTGGCTGACCGAGACCCACGCGACCACCCCCGGCGTGCGGATCATCGGCGACCTCGACGACCACCCGATGGACTTCGACTCCGACGAGGTCTGGAGCCTGCACACCGAGCTCACCAAGGCGGTGCTGGCCCGGCGCGCGATCGCGGACGGCGAGCCGGGCAAGGCAGGCGTCGACGTCGTGTTCTCCAGCGAGAAGTACGGCGACGAGCTGGCGCGGCGGCTGGGCGCGCAGCACGTGCCCGTCGACCTCGACCGCGTCACGCACCCGGTCTCCGGAACGGCGGTGCGGACCGACCCCGTCGCGAACTGGCACCACCTCGCACCCGCCACGCAGCGCGGGCTCGGGTGGAAGGTCGTCGTCGGCGCCGAGAGCACCGGCACGACGACACTGTCCACACAGCTCGCGAACCACTTCGGGGCACCCTGGATCCCCGAGTACGGCCGCGAACACACCGAGCACAAGCTCGCGGCGGCACGAGCGTTCGACACGAACGCCACTGTGGACGGTCTGGTGTGGACCCTCGGCGACTTCGAGGACGTGGCACGCGAACAGGAACGCCGCATTCAGTCCAGGACCGCACCGCTGGTCATCGCGGACAACGACGCGTTCGCCGCGACGGTCTGGGGAGAGCGCTACCTCGGTTTCCGCCCAAACCTCTTCCTCGGCACGGCACCGGACCTCTACCTGCTGACCGACCACGCCGGCGTTCCGTTCGAACAGGACGGCTGGCGTGACGGCGAACACCTGCGGGAGTGGATGACAGGTCTGTTCGAACGCGAGCTGACCGCACGCGGCGTGCCGTGGCTGAAGCTCACCGAGGACAGGTTCGCCACGGCCGTCACAGCCGTCGAACACCTCATGAGGCAGGATGTCACGCGTGGGTCACGGTCACGGGCATAGCCATGCGCTGGAGCAGGAACCGGCGTCGCAGCGTGTGCGCACGTTGCTGATGTGGCTGCTGGTGCCGTTGGCACTGGCCACGATCGTCGGCGCGGTGCTGCTGTACCCGTTCGGGCACGAGCAGAAGACCGGCGCGGACGTCGGGTTGCACCAGAAGCCGGTCACTGCGGTCGTCACCGGCGTGCAGGAGAACTGCGGCGAGAAGTGCGTCGCGGTGACCGTCCGGATGACCGACGGCGACGCGAACGGGCAGAGCATCACGATCCCGAGCGTGCGCGGGCCGGGAGCACCGCGCTTCCAGGTCGGCGACGAGGTGGTGCTGTCCTATTCGGGCAGTCAGCCGCAGGCCGCGGAGTCGTACCAGATCGTCGACTTCCAGCGCGGCTGGTCGCTCGTCGTGCTCGCGGTGCTCTTCGCGGCGGCCGTGCTCCTGCTCGGACGATGGCAGGGCCTCGCGGCACTGGGCGCGTTGCTGCTGAGTTTCGTGGTGCTGGTGCTGTTCATCATGCCGTCGATCCTGGCGGGCGAGAACCCGCTGATGGTGGCGGTGGTCGGCGCCGGACTGATCATGTTCGTGGTGCTGTACCTGACGCACGGCGTGTCCGCCAGAACCTCGACGGCGGTGCTGGGAACGCTGGTCAGCCTCGCGCTGATCGGCGTGCTGGGCGCGCTGTTCTCCGCGGTGGCATCGCTGACCGGGCTCGACGAGGACACGATCAACCTCGTCACGGTGCTCGGCACCGACATCGACACGCGCGGGCTGTTGCTCGCGGGCACGCTCATCGGTGCGCTGGGTGTGCTCGACGACGTCACCGTCACGCAGACCAGCGCGGTGTGGGAGCTGCGGCGCGCCAACGACAAGCTGACGTGGCGCGAGCTGTTCGCGGCCGGGTCGCGGATCGGGCGCGACCACATGTCGTCCGTGGTGAACACCCTCGTGATGGCGTATGCGGGTGCCGCGCTGCCGTTGCTGCTGGCGATCTCGCTGGCCGGACGGTCGATGGGCGAGATCCTGACCGCGCAGCAGATCGCGCAGGAGATCGTGCGCACGCTGGTCGGCAGCATCGGCCTGGTCGCGGCGATCCCGGTCACGACCGCACTGGCCGCGCTCGTCGCCGTGCGCCAGGAGGTCACCCCCGTCGCAGAACCCCCGGAGCCCGAGCCGGAGCCCGAGACCAAGACCGTGAAGCGTGCGAAGCCCGAACCGCCGCGGCGCTCGAGGATCGAGGGCGACCTCTACATCGGCTACGACCCCGACAAGGGACCGTGGGAACGACCCGCTACCCGGCCAGCAGCACGAAGAGCAGCGCCAGAGCGCCAGGCACCACCTGCACGAAGAAGATCTTCCGGCTCGCCGTGAACGTGCCGTAGACGCCGGCGACGATCACGAACACCGAGAAGAGCACCGAAGCGCCGAAGTCCTGACGGACCAGCGCGTAGATCAGACCGGCGGCGAGGAAGCCGTTGTAGAGGCCCTGGTTCGCGGCGAGAGTCTTGGTCTGCTCGGCGAACTCCGGCGTGAGGTTGAACGCCTTCTGCCCGCGCGGAGTCGTCCAGAGGAACATCTCCAGCACCACGATGTAGAGGTGAATCAACGCCACGAGGGCGAGCAAGATGTTGGCGATAACCTGCACTTAGGTCCTCCTCTGGACTGACACGCCCGATGAGACAATAGAGCAGTGGGAAGACAGCGGCCCGACACAGAGGCGATCACCGAGTCGATCGACTCAGGTGTTGCAGAGCTGGTCCCCGATCTGGGTGGACGCAACTCGTGGACGTTGCGGGTCAACGGAACCCCACAGTCGCATGTGGACCTGGACGACCCGACCTATCTCGAGTTCGAGTACGTCCGCAGGCTGGGTCACATCGTCGATCTCACCGCACCCTCGCGTGTTCTCCACCTCGGTGGTGGCGCTCTCACGCTAGCGCGCTACGTGGCGGACCTGCTGCCCCGTGCGTCTCAGCAGGTGGCCGAGATCGACGCGGGGCTGATCGCGTTCGTCCGCCGCGAGCTCCCGCCGCCCCCGCGGGTGAAGATCACCACCGGTGACGCGCGGGCCGTGCTCGTGAAGGCGCGCCCCGGCTCGTTCGACCTGATCGTGAGCGACTGCTTCGCCGGCGCCCGCACGCCCGCGCACCTGACCTCGGTCGAGTACGTGCGGCAGGCGTCCGCGGCGCTCGTCGAGGACGGGATCTACGCGGCGAACATCGGCGACGGCAACGGCCTGCAGTTCGCCCGCGCCCAGTGCGCGACCGTGCGCGCGGTGTTCGAACACGTCTGTGTGCTCGCCGAGCCGGGTGTGTTCCGGGGACGCAGGTTCGGCAACTTCGTGATCCTCGCGTCGCACACCGGTCTGCCGATGCAGCAGCTGACGCGGGCCACGGCCGGAGATCCGTTCCCAGGCCGGGTCGAGCACGGCACGGGGCTGACGAAGTTCATCGGTGGCGCGCCGGTCACCACCGACGAGACCGCGATCCTCTCTCCCGCGCCGCCCTCCGGCCTCTGGGGCACCTAGACCAGCTCAGTCCAGCGAGGTCACGAACTTCGAGACCGCGTCCGGATGGAGCTTTTGCGCCATCCGGCCGGTAGGCGCCAGCGAGCCCAGCCGGTACAGCGGACGCTCAGGGGCGGCCAGCCCGCGCGCCTCGGCCCGCAGCTGGGCCACGAGCAGCTCCGAGAACACGAGCCCAGGCGTGTCACCACGGGCCGCCAGCGCGTCCGCGAGCCGGCGCAGCTGGTAGATGCCCAGCTCACGGCCACCGACACCCGAGTACATCGACAGCGCGATGTTGATCGCCTTCTTGTTGCCACGAACGAACAGGCCGACGGTCCTGGCGCCGCGCAGATCGGTGACCAGCAGGTCCAGCGAGTCCGCGGTGGCCAGGTCCACGGTCCGCGTGCCGAAGGCACGCACGTTGACGCGCGTGCCCTCGAGCCACACCGTGCGGCGAGCCTCGGACATCGCCAGCAGCACGACCGGCAGCACCACGATCAGCGCGGCGATGATGCCGGCCCAGCGACCGCCGATGAACCCCACGATCGCGCCGAAGGCGAGAGCGACCATCAGGCCACCGATCGCCACCATGCGCGCCCGCTTGCGGACCGTCACCTTGTCCAGCAGGTCGAGTGAGAGCTTGTCGCCTGTGCTCTTGTCTTCTGGGCTCACAGCGCCTTCCGCACCGCCTCGACCACGTCGGTCAACGACACGGTCACCTGCTCGCCCGTCGCGAGCGTCTTCACGCCGATGCTGCCGGTCTCCAGGTCGCGCTCGCCGAGCACGAGGGCGAGCTTCGCGCCGGACCTGTCGGCGACCTTGAAGCCCGCCTTCATCGACTTGCCGCCGTACACGAGGTCCGTCCGCACACCGGCCGCGCGCAGCTCGCCCGCGATCGCCACCAGCCGGGCCCGCGCGGCCTCGCCCAGCGGCACGCCGATCACGTCGACACGGCTGAACTCCGGCAGCACGCCCTCGGCCTGCGCGGCCAGCAGCGCCCGGTCGACGCCCAGGCCGAACCCGACGCCGGACAGCTCCTGGCCGCCGAGCTGCGCCATCAGGCCGTCGTAGCGGCCACCGCCGCCGATGCCCGACTGCGCGCCCAGGCCGTCGTGGACGAACTCGAACGTCGTCTTCGTGTAGTAGTCGAGCCCGCGGACCATGCGCGGGTTCTCGACGAACTTCACGCCCAGCTCCGTCAGGTACCCCTTGACGAGCTCGTAGTGCGCCCGGCACTCGTCGCACAGGTGATCCACCATCAGCGGTGCGTCGGCGACGAGAGCGCGCACCTCGGGCCGCTTGTCGTCGAGCACGCGCAGCGGGTTCAGCTGGGCGCGCTGACGGGTCGCGTCGTCCAGCGGCAGCTTCGCGAGGAACGCCTGCAGCAGCTCGCGGTACGCGGGGCGGCAGTTCGCGTCGCCCAGCGACGTGAGCTCCAGCCGGTAGCCGGTGAGGCCCAGCGCGCGGAACCCGGCGTCACCGACGGCGATGACCTCGGCGTCGAGCGCGGGGTCGTCGACACCGATCGCCTCGATGCCGACCTGGTGGAACTGCCGGTACCGGCCGGCCTGCGGAGCCTCGGCACGGAAGAACTGGCCCGCGTAGTAGAGCTTCACCGGCAGCTGGCCGCGGTCGAGGCTGTGCTCGATCACGGCCCGCATCACGCCCGCGGTGCCCTCGGGGCGCAGCGTGATGGACCGGTCGCCGCGGTCGAGGAAGCTGTACATCTCCTTCGTCACGACGTCGGTCGACTCGCCGACA
The DNA here is from genome assembly GCF_039537795.1 of Lentzea roselyniae. Taxonomy (NCBI): domain Bacteria; kingdom Bacillati; phylum Actinomycetota; class Actinomycetes; order Pseudonocardiales; family Pseudonocardiaceae; genus Lentzea; species Lentzea roselyniae. The sequence goes on along the minus strand of NZ_BAABBE010000013.1, from coordinate 197,652 downwards.
CCGCGCGAGAACAGCGCCGTGTCCTCGAAGACCGGCAGCTCGATGTAGCCGTAGCCCGCGAGCTCGGCGGCACGGGTCAGAGTTGACCGAACGTGCACGAACGCCGCGGACGTCGGCGGGATGTAGTCGGGAACGCCTTTGGGAGCGGAAAACACGTTTCTCAGAGTCCTCGGTGCGGTGCGGCCGGAGCGTCCTGCAGCTGCAGGAGGTAAGGGTTCGTCGCACGCTCGCGGCCTATGGTCGTCGTCGGGCCGTGGCCGGGCAGCACCACCGTGTCGTCGGGCAAGGTCAGCACCTTGTTCTGCAGAGACGACAGCATGCGCGAGTGGTCACCACCTGGCAGGTCGGTGCGTCCGATGGAACCGGCGAAGAGCGTGTCACCCGAGATCACCAGGCGACCCCCTTCCTGCACGCCGGAGCGGAACATCACCGACCCGCCGGTATGGCCCGGCGTGTGGTCGACGGTGATCTTGAGGCCCGCGAGGTCGAGGTCGGTGCCGTCCTTCAGCTCGCGCACCTCGCCCGGCTCGCGCATCTCGAGGTTGCCCCCGAAGAAGGCGGCCGACTCGCGGCTGATGCCCTTGAGCGGGTCGGCGAGCATCTCGACGTCGTCCGGGTGGATGTACGCGGGGATGTCGTTGCCGTCGCAGACCGGGGTGACGGAGAACGTGTGGTCGAAGTGCCCGTGCGTGAGCAGCACGGCGACGGGCGCGAGCCGGTGCTTGCGCAGGGCCTGCTCGATCGGCTCGACCGCGTCCTGACCGGGATCGATGATCACGCAGGGCTCGCCCTCACCGGCCGCCAGGACGAAGCAGTTCGCCTGGAGAGCACCAGTGGGGAACCCGATCACGAGCACAGAAATGACCTCCTCGTAGACCATCAGCCTAACCACTACACAAAGGTCATATGCGCAGGCCCTAGACTCCCCAGCCGTCCGCCCTATTCGCATGAGTCCCTGGGGAGGGAGCACGTGCCCACCAACGAGCAGCGACGCGCGGCAGCCAAGCGCAAGCTTGAGCGTCAGATGGTCTACCGCCAGGAGCGGGCCAAGAAGCGTCGCATCATCGCCGTCGTCTCGACGGTCGTCGTCGTTGCGCTCGTCGGAGGTGGTGTGTGGTTCCTCGCGACTCACGACTTCGGCAACGGTGACGCCTCCGCGTCGGAGACTCCTCAGCAGGAGTCGGTGGACAAGGCGGAGAAGATCCCCACCGCGATGCACCAGATTCCGAAGCGCCCGCAGGCGCTGCCGGAAAAGGTGAATTGTGAATACACGAAGGGCCAGGAGCCGGCGGCCAAGGAGAACACGCCGCCCGCGAACGGCGAGCAGCCCACCACCGGCACCGTCGCGGTCACGCTGGGCACCTCGATCGGGGACCTGAAGTTCAACCTCGACCGCTCGCTCGCGCCGTGCACGGTCAACAACTTCGTGAACCTGGCGCAGCAGAAGTACTTCGACAACACGACCTGCCACCGCCTCGTGGTGACCGGCATCCAGGTCCTGCAGTGCGGCGACCCCGGCGGCAACGGCATGGGCGGCCCCGGCTACTCGTTCAAGGACGAGGTCTACCCGGAGCTCACCTACGGCCGCGGCGTGCTGGCCATGGCCAACTCGGGCCCCGACACCAACGGCTCGCAGTTCTTCATCGTCTACGGCGACGGCGCGAACCTGCAGCCGAAGTACAACGTCTTCGGCACGGTCGACGAGGAGTCGCTGAAGAAGATCGACGAGGTCGCGAAGACCGGCACGATCTCGCAGTCGCCCGGCCAGGGTGACGGCAAGCCGAAGACCCCGGTCGACATCAAGTCCGCGGCCGTCGCCAACTAACTGCACCACGCGCGGAGCCCCCGGCCTTCCTCAGGCCGGGGGCTCCGTTTGTGCGCTACGAGGCCGACGTCACGCGGTAGACGTCGTAGACGCCCTCAACGCTCCGCACGGCCTTCAGCACGTGCCCGAGGTGCTTCGGGTCGCCCATCTCGAACGAGAACCGGCTGACGGCCACCCTGTCGCGTGACGTCGTCACCGACGCCGACAGGATGTTCACGCGCTCGTCGGCGAGCACCTTCGTGACGTCCGACAGCAGCCGGTGCCGGTCGAGCGCCTCCACCTGGATCGCGACCAGGAAGACGCTGGACGCCGACGGCGCCCACTCGACGTCGAGCAGCCGCTCCGGCGACTTCAGCAGCTCATCGGCGTTCGTGCAGTCGGTGCGGTGCACGGACACACCGCCGCCCCTGGTGACGAAGCCGAGGATGTCGTCGCCCGGCACCGGGGTGCAGCAGCGGGCGAGCTTCACCCACACGTCGCCCGCGTCCTTGACGATCACACCCGCGTCGCCGGTGGGGCGGCGCCGGGTGACCGTGGACGGGGTGGCGCGGTCGGCCAGTTCCTCCTCGGCGTGTTCGACACCGCCGAGCTGCGCGACGAGCCGCTGCACGACGTGACGGGCCGAGGTGTGACCCTCGCCGACCGCCGCGTACAGCGCGCTCATGTCCGGGTAGTGCAGTTCCTTCGCCAGGGCCTGCATCGAGTCGACGCTGACCAGACGCTGGATCGGCAGCCCGACGCGCCGGACCTCCTTGGTGATCGCGTCCTTGCCCTGCTCGATCGCCTCTTCCTTGCGCTCCTTGGCGAACCACTGCTTGATCTTCGCCTTGGCGCGCGGTGACGCGACGAAGCTCAGCCAGTCGCGGGACGGGCCCGCACCCTCCGCCTTGGAGGTGAAGATCTCGACGACCTCACCGTTCTCGAGCTTGCGTTCGAGAGCGACCAGGCGACCGTTCACGCGGGCGCCGATGCAGCGGTGCCCCACCTCGGTGTGGACGGCGTAGGCGAAGTCGACCGGTGTGGAGCCCGTCGGTAACGTCTGCACGTCCCCCTTCGGCGTGAACACGAAGATCTCGCGCGCGGCGAGGTCCCAGCGCAGCCCTTCGAGGAACTCACCGGGGTCCGCGGCTTCCCGCTGCCAGTCGAGGAGCTGACGCATCCACGCCATCTCGTCGATCTCGACCGACTTGCCGTTGTGCGTGCCCTTGGTCTCCTTGTAGCGCCAGTGCGCCGCGATGCCGTACTCGGCCCGCTGGTGCATCTCGTGCGTGCGGATCTGCACCTCGAGAGGCTTGCCGTCCGGCCCGATCACGGTCGTGTGCAGCGACTGGTACACGCCGAACCGCGGCTGCGCGATGTAGTCCTTGAACCGTCCGGGCATGGGCTGCCAGGCCGCATGAACCACACCCATGGCGGCGTAGCAGTCACGCACCTCGTCGACCAGGATCCGCACACCCACGAGGTCGTGGATGTCGTCGAAGTCCCGGCCCCTGACGATCATCTTCTGGTTGATCGAGTAGTAGTGCTTCGGCCGGCCCTCGACCTTCGCGACGATCCGCGCACCCTCCAGCTGGGCGTTCAGCTCGTCGACGACGGTCCGCAGGTACGTGTCGCGACTGGGCGCGCGCTTGGCGACCAGCCGCACGATCTCGTCGTACTTCTTCGGCTGCAGGATCGCGAACGCGAGATCCTCCAGCTCCCACTTGACGGTCGCCATGCCCAGCCGGTGGGCGAGCGGCGCGAGCACTTCGAGCGTTTCACGGGCCTTGCGGGCCTGCTTCTCCGGCGGCAGGAACCGCATGGTGCGCATGTTGTGCAGCCGGTCGGCGAGCTTGATGACCAGAACCCGAGGGTCCTTCGCCATCGCGATGACCATCTTGCGAATGGTCTCAGCCTCGGCCGCTGCCCCCAGCTTGACCTTGTCCAGCTTCGTGACACCGTCGACGAGGCGTGCAACCTCTTCGCCGAAGTCCTCTTTCAGCTGGTTGAGCGAGTAATCGGTGTCTTCCACGGTGTCGTGCAGCAGCGCGGCCACCAGCGTCGTGGTGTCCATGCCCAGCTCGGCGAGGATCGTCGCCACGGCGAGCGGGTGGGTGATGTACGGGTCGCCGGACTTGCGGCGCTGCGGGCGGTGCTTCTCCTCGGCGACGTCATATGCGTGCTGCAGAAGCGCCAGATCGGCCTTGGGATGGAGGTCACGGTGCACGGCGGCGAGAGGTTCGAGGACCTGCTTCACCGGGGCCGCACGTTGGGCGGTGATGCGCCGCGCGAGGCGGGCGCGCACGCGCCGGGTAGCCGACGGTTGAACAACCGTCGCAGCGGGTTCGGTGTCTTGACTCAACCCCACGCTCCTCGGGTCTCGCGAGTACCGAGGATAACGCGTTTACGGTGACGAAACGTCCGGACGCGCGACGAGCGGCGCAGCTCACACGGTGAACGCCAGAAGAAGTTTTGCTGGGCCGATCAGGCGACGCTCGCCACGAACGCCCGCCACGCCTGAATCGAGAAGACCAGGGCGTCACTGCCAGTGGCCTTCGAGTCACGCACGAGAGCGTCCTGGCTCCGCTTGTGGCTCATGGGAGTCCTTTCGGAGGCCGCTGACGTAGCTCGCCAGCATGCTCCGTGATTGTCCCTCATCCAATGCGAGGGCATCCAACCACTTGAAGAACTCCCGGCTGCCCTTGATGGCGCCTCCCTCGTGTGCGAACACCCCAGCACCACGTACGGGTCGAAGGCGTAGCGGTAGCGGTCGCGGAAGGCTTCGAAGTAGTTGCTGTCGCGGCCGCAGGTCATCAGGTACTGCACGAGGTCGATCTCGCTCGCACGCGCCTTGCCGTTCTCGATGTTGGAGACCTTGCTCGGGTCCCAGCCGAGTTGCTCGGCGAACGCGAAGCCGGTGAGCCTCGTGTGCTTCTCGCGGAGCCGGCGAAGCTCGTCGCCCAGGTCGCGGCTGTAGGCGGTGGAGGTGATCGCGGTCATTCGTCCGACGGTAGGCATTGACTTCCTCCACGAACCGGCTCGTTCGGGTGAAAACGGGTGCTCGCGAGGGCTAGGCGGCGACCCGCCCGCTGTCGCGGTGTGTGGTGTTGGTTCTCGGTCTGCGGTCCGGATCGAGCCACGCGGGTGGGATGAACACCGGTATGCCGTTGAGGAGCTTCACCTCCCATTCGCTTTGGTGGATCAACGTGTGGTGGTGGCGGCACAGCAGGACCGCGTTGTCCACCGAGGTCTCGCCGCCCTCGGACCAGAATCTGATGTGGTGGGCGTCGCAGTGCTTCGGCGGGCGGTGGCAGCCCGGGAAGGCGCAGCCTCTGTCTCTCGCCACCAGGAGGCGGCGGATTCCGGCGGTGAAGGTGCGGGCTTTGCGGCCCACGTTCATCGGCTCGGACCGGCCGCCCAGCACCACCGGGATGACTCCCGCGTTGCAGGCCAGGCGGCGGACCAGGGCGGCGGGGATGCGCTCGCGGGTGTCCAGCATCGCCAGGCCGGCCTTCTCGACCAGGTCGTCGTAGCTCATCGTCAGCGTCAGCGTGACCGGCTCGCCGCCGTGCTCCGGCAAGCGGTCGGCGCGCAGCATCAGGTCGATCAGGTCGGCGAAGGCGTCGCCCTCGCGCTCGGCACGCGAGCGCGGGTCCGGGCCTTCTTCCGGCGTGATGGGGCGGGGCTTGGCCAGCGGGTCGATCATCGCCTCGAACTTGGCGCCGCTGATCTTGTCCAGCTTGGCCCACACCTCCAGCTGCTCGCCCTTCCACTGCGTCCGCAGCCGGTTGACCGGCGGTTCCGGCTCGGCTTCGCGCGGCTCCGGGTCGTCCTGATACAGCTTGTAGGCCAGCTCCTTGCCGAACGAGCGCACCGCGCTGGGCTCGTGCTCCCGCGCGAACTCCACGACCGGTGCCTCGGCTTCGGGCGGCAGGTCCTTCATCACCTCGGCGACCACCGAGATGTGCTCACCTGACAGCTCACCGTCCGCCGTCGCGGCAGCGGTGACCGGCAGCTCCGGCTCCAGCACCGCGCCGGTGGGCGTGATCTCACGAGCGAGCAGCGCGGCGCGCGCGACCCACTGCCGCGCCGTCTTCAGGTCCCACCGCACCGCGTGACGCAGCACCTGCGCCACATTCTTGTACCCGAGTTCAGCCGCGGCACCACGCCGCTCCAACTCGGCGATCTTCTGCATCATCACATTCTCGAGAACGCGAATTTCCACCACGTCTCCGACGACCGCACTCAGCAGTTCGTCGGTGGACAGAAGGCGGATGTTCGGTTCGCTCACGTGTTCGACCTTACCGCAAGATCACAACATAAATGCACGTCAGCCGTCACACGGACGGGTGAACAAGCTCGAACCCTATGGCACCGTTAATGCGCATCTCTCTAGACGCAATGCAACCGTGAACAAAACCGACAACAGAAATTCAGTACGGCACACGCCCCGGCAAAGGAGGGCATGTACCAGGCCGGCGAAGCCGCTTGAGACACTCCCCGCGTGAGGACACTCCTGTGGTGCGCGGCCATGAGCGCGGTCTGGCTGGGCACGATGGCGTACCTGGCCCTGGACGACCCGAGCTACATCGACCCGAGGTCGATCATCGGCTCGGCGGTGGGCTGGCTCCTCGCCACCACCATGAGCTGGCTGATCCTGCGCCGCGCGGAAGCCCCGAAGCTGTGGGAGATAGCCGTGGTGACCGCACCGGCATCGCTGGTGACGTTGGTGTTCGTCTCAATCGGGGCCGCTTTCGTAGCGCCGCCGCCACCCGCCTGACATGCTTGGTCGCTCCACGTGAGCATCAGGTCTGGGGGGACCACGTGCAGCCGAACCCGTTCGCACCACCACCGAGCCGGCAGCCCGTCAAGAAGGGCACGCCGTTCCTGCACTGCGCAGCCGGGGCCTTCATCTGGTACATCGCGCTGATCGTGGCGTTCCTCGCCGCCGCGCTGAAGACCCAGGCCGGGCTCGTCAACCTGCTGCCCGCGCTGGTGATCGGCGCGGTGTTCTGGGTGCTGGCCTCGACCATCACCTGGCTGATCCTGATGAGGACCCGCGTCCAGCCGTGGGTCCTGATCCCATTGACGGTGCCGATCTACGTCCTGGTGTGGATCGTGGTCGGCGGGCTCATGGGCGCGTTCGCGAACGTGTACGCGGTGCTGATCAGCTGACCACCGCCGCCGAACCGCCTAGACGGCGAGCAGAGCGCTGACCTCGCGGCCGGCCAGGCGGGAACGCCCGCCCAGGGCGGCGATCTCCAGCACCACGGACACACCGGTCACGATGCCGCCGGCGCGCTCGACGAGCGTGCACGCGGCTTCGGCGGTGCCGCCGGTGGCGAGCACGTCGTCCACCACGACGACGCGCTGGCCGGGCTGGATGGCGTCCGCGGGCAGCTCCAGAGAAGCCGTGCCGTACTCCAGGTCGTACGACACGGAGTCCGCCACCACCGGCAGCTTGCCCGGTTTGCGCAGCGGCACGACGCCGTAGCGCCAGCCGTAGCCCAGAGCAGCGCCCAGGAGGAAGCCGCGCGACTCGATGGCGGCGATCACCTGCGTGCTGTCGTCGATCTTGTCCTGCAGGGCGTCGACCACGGCGCGCAGGGCGTCCGGGTCGGCGAGGACCGGCGTGAGGTCCCGGAAGACGACACCCGGCAGGGGGAAGTCCGGGACCTCACGCATCAAGTCCAGAGCACGATCCAGCTTCAACGCTGACGCTTTCCGGTCGGGCGGCGGCGCGCGTCGGTCGCCTTGGCGGTGCGGTGAGGCACTGCCGCGGCGGCGGCGAGCGCCTCTTCCTTGCGCAGGTCCTGGGCGAGCGCCTCGTCGTCCTGCGACTCGATGCCCTCGGCGACCTGGGGGCCTGCGGCCTTGGCGCGGCGGGTGGCCACGCGCTTGGCCTGCGCGATGTACTTCGGGTCGCGCATCTTCAGGTCGACCAGCACCGGGGTCGCGATGAAGATCGACGACAGGGCACCGACGAACATACCGACGAGCTGGACGAGCGCCAGGTCCTGGAGCGTGCCGACGCCCAGGATGCCGACACCGACGATCAGCAGGCCGATGACCGGCAGCAGCGCGATCAGCGAGGTGTTGATCGAGCGCATCAGGGTCTGGTTGAGCGCCAGGTTCGCGGCCTCGGCGTACGTGCGGCGGGTCAGGCCCAGCAGGCCTCGGGTGTTCTCCTTGACCTTGTCGAACACGACGACCGTGTCGTACAGGGAGAAACCGAGGATGGTGAGCAGACCGATGACCGTCGCCGGCGTCACCTCGAACCCGACGAGCGAGTACACGCCCGCGGTGATGATGACGTCGTGGAAGACGGCGACGAGCGCGCCGACCGCCATCTGCCACTCGAAGTAGAACACCAGGAACAGCGTCACCAGGACGAAGAACCAGAACAGGGCCCACAGGGCCTTGACGCTGATCTCGCCACCCCAGGACGCGGAGACGGCGCTGTCGGAGATCGCTCCCTGACCGCCGCGCGGGCTGACGTCCTGCGCCAGACCGGTCTTGAGCTGGGCGACCTCGTTGATGCTCAGCGTGGTCGACTTGATCTGGATGGTCGCGCTGTCACCGGAGCCGACGGCCTGCACGGAGGTCGGCCGCTTGCCCGGCAGTGCCTTCGCGAACGCGTCCTCGACGGTGCCCGTCGAGATCGTCTGCCCGGAGGCCGACACCGACGGCATCGAGATCTTCGTGCCGCCCCTGAAGTCGATGCCCAGGTTGAAGCCGTTGAACACCATCGAGCCGATGCAGACGAGCAGGATGATGCCGGACGTGATGTACCAGCGAGTGCGCTTGCCGACGATGTCGAAAGCGCCGTTGCCCACATAGAGGCGCGTGAACACGTTGCCCATGTCAGGCCTCCTTCACGGCGGACTTGCCGGACACGCCCGCGCGGTGCGACGCACCTTCGCGCAGGGCGCCGCCCAGGCCGGACAGGTTCGGGTTGGACAGGAACTTGGACTTCGACGCCATCGCGACCAGAGGGTGCGTCACGAGGAACACGACGACGAGGTCGAGGACCGTCGACATGCCCAGGGTGAACGCGAAGCCCTTCACCTGACCGACCGCGATCACGTACAGCACGGCGGCGGCGATGAAGCTGACCGCGTCGGCGGAGAGGATCGTGCGACGGGAGCGGACCCACGCGCGCGGCACGGCCGAGCGGAACGTCCGGCCTTCACGCACTTCGTCTTTCAGTCGTTCGAAGAAGACGATGAACGAGTCGGCGGTGATACCGATCGCGATGATGAACCCGGCGATGCCGGCGAGGTCGAGGGTGAACCCGATCCAGCGGCCGAGCAGCACGAGGACGCCGTAGACGATCACGCCGGACAGACCCAGCGACAGGATCGTCAGGATGCCCAGGAGGCGGTAGTAGAACATGCAGTAGACGAACACCAGCGCGAGGCCGAGGCCACCGGCGATCAGACCGGCCTTGAGCGAGGCGAGGCCCAGCGTCGGCGAGACGGTCTGCGCTTCGGAGGCGTCGAAGGACAGCGGCAGCGCGCCGTACTTCAGGGTGTTCGCGAGGCTCTGGGCCTCCTTCAGCGTGAACTTGCCGCTGATCTCGGTGGAGCCGCCCTCGATGGCCGACTGGATGGTCGGCGCGGACATGACCTCACCGTCGAGCACGACCGCGACGGCCTGCTGGACGTTGGCGGAGGTGAACTTCGCCCACTTGGTGCCGCCCTCGGACTTGAAGTCGAGGTTGACGACGTAGCCGGTGCCGTTGGGGTTGCTGTTGGCGGCGGCGTTGTTGATGTCCTCGCCCGTCAGGCGGGAGTAGTTGGTGTAGTCGTCCGGCTTGGTCTGCGTGTCTTCCTTCGGCGGGTTGACCGGCGCGAGGATGTACTTGAACTCGCCCTTCTCGTCACAGGTGACGAGCGGCTTGTCCAGGTCGTCGTTGCCGCGCAGCGGGTCGGGCTGCGTGCAGTCGAGCATGATCGCGGCCTGCTGCAGGACCTGCTGGTCCGAGCTCTGGCGCAGCGCCTTGGCCTCCTGGATCTCCTTCGCGACCTTCGGGTCGACGTTGGAGGGGGCGGACGGCGTGGTCGGGGCCGCGCTGGACGACGGGGCGGTGCTGGAGGACGGCGGCGTGCTCGACGGCTGCGCGGCCAGGTTCGGAGCGGGACGGCCCTGCGGGGCGTTGCTCGACGACGGCTGCGACGCGGTCTGGTCCGGCGACGACGGCGGCGTGCTCGCGTTGCTCGACGGCGGGGTGCTCGACGACGGCGCCTGGGTGTTCGGCGCGGCGCCTGCCGGGACCGGCTGGCCGAGGACCTTGCGGAACGCGAGGCGAGCGGTCTGGCCGAGGCCCTTCGCGCCTTCGCTGTCCGCGCCGGGCACGGTGATCGTCAGGTTGTTGCCGTCGCGCACGACCTCGGCACCGGACACGCCGAGACCGTTGACGCGGACCTCGATGAGGTCACGGGCGCGGTTCAGCGCGTCCTCGCTGGGCTGGGCCCCGTCTTCCTGACGCGCGGTCAGCGTGACGATGGTGCCGCCCTGGAGGTCGATACCGAGCTTGGGTTTGGCCGAACCGTTCCCGGTGAAGAACACCAGGGCGTAAAGAGCGACCACGATGAGGACAAAACTCGCCAAGTACTTCGCAGGGCGAATTTGCCCGGCCGGAGGTGCCACGATCCGTCCGTCTCCTAGTAGCGATGGTTTCCGAGCGCGCAGCGTAACGCGCGCCGCGTGAGCTGCGCGTCACTACCTGGAGTTGGCGGTCTTCACAGTTGCCAACTCCAGGAGTGCCAGCGTATGCGGTTACTTCTTGGCGTTGTGGTCCAGAGGCTCGGCGACCTGTGCGGTGGCCACCGGCTCCTCGTCTTCGTCCGCCTTGTCCTCGACGACCGCCTCGTTCGTGTCGGCGACCTTCTCGCGAATGGCGGCGCGCAGCCAGCGCGTGACGACACCCTCGGAGATCTCGATGTCGATGGTGGTGTCGTGGCTCGCGTCGGCGACGGTGCCGTACAGGCCAGACGTCGTCATCACCTTGTCGCCCGGCTGGAGCGAGCTCTGCAGCTGCTGCTGCTCGGCCATCGCCCGCTTCTGCTTGCGCGCGCTGAGGAACAGCGGCACGGCCAGCAGCACCAGCAGCAACGGGAACATCAAAGACGTAAGGTCCATCATTCTCCGATCAAGTGGACATGCCTCGACGCACGTCCGATATGTCCAGGTGCTTTCACCGATTGTGCCAGGTCACCACAGTTGATCTCCGGCGGGCGGTTCCAGCCCCAGGTGGTGCCACGCTGCGGGCGTCGCCACTCGGCCGCGTGGTGTCCGGGCCAGCATGCCAGCCCGCACCAAATACGGTTCGCACACCTCTTCCACCGTGGTCGGTTCCTCACCGACCGCGACCGCGAGGGTCGACACCCCGACAGGGCCGCCGTTGAAGCTCTTGACCAGGGCCGTCAGGACCGCGCGGTCGAGCCGGTCGAGGCCGAGCTGGTCGACGTCGTAGACCTCCAGGGCCTGCCGTGCGATGTCCTCCGTGACCCTGCCGTCGGCCCTGACCTCGGCGAAGTCGCGGACTCGGCGCAGCAGCCTGTTCGCGATGCGGGGTGTGCCGCGGCTACGGCCCGCGATCTCGATGGCGCCGTCGTCGTGGAGGTCGACGCCGAGGATCTTGGCGCTGCGTTTCACGATGAGGTCGAGCTCGTCGGCGCTGTAGAACTCCATGTGGCCGGTGAAGCCGAACCGGTCGCGCAGCGGGCCGGTGAGCGCCCCGGACCTGGTCGTGGCTCCCACCAGCGTGAACGGGGCGATGTCGAGCGGGATGCTGGTCGCTCCTGGGCCCTTGCCGACGACGACGTCGACGCGGAAGTCCTCCATCGCGAGGTACAGCATCTCCTCCGCGGGCCTGGCCATGCGGTGGATCTCGTCGATGAACAGGACGTCGCCCTCGACCAGGTTGGACAGCATCGCCGCGAGGTCGCCCGCGCGTTCGAGCGCCGGGCCGCTGGTGATGCGGATGGCGCTGCCCAGTTCCTTGGCGATGATCATGGCCAGGCTGGTTTTGCCGAGGCCGGGAGGGCCGCTGAGCAGCACGTGGTCCGGGGCGGTGCCGCGGCGCATGGCGCCGTGCAGGACGAGTTCGAGCTGTTCGCGCACCCGCTGCTGGCCGACGAACTCGTCCAGGTCGCGGGGGCGGAGGGTGGTTTCGACGTCGCGCTCGGCCGGCGCGGCGAAGGGGCTGAGCTCGTCCTCGGTCACTTGCGCCCCAGGGTCGCGAGCGCGCGGCGCAGGACGGCGGGGGTGGACTGGTCCGGGTTCTCGGCGAGGACGTTGTCGACCGTGGCTTCCGCGGCCTTGGCGGGGAAGCCGAGGCCGAGCAGCGCCTCGACGACGTGGTCGCGGGTCTGGCTGTGCGCGGGCTGGGTGGGCACCGGGAGGGCGCCGACCTTGTCGCGGAGCTCGATGATGAGGCGTTCCGCGCCCTTCTTGCCGATGCCGGGGACCTGGGTCAGCACGGTGATGTTGCCTTCGGCCAGCGCGTGGCGGAGCTTGTCCGGTTCCAGCACGGCGAGGGTCGCCAGCGCGATGCGCGGGCCGATGCCGCTGACGGTCTGGAGCAGACCGAACAGCTCGCGGGCCTCGGCGTCGGCGAACCCGAACAGGGTGAGGCTGTCCTCGCGGACGACGAGGGTGGTGGCGAGGCTCGCCTCCTCGCCACGGCGCAGGGTGGCGAGCGTGGTCGGGGTCATCTGGACGGCGAACCCGACGCCGCCCACCTCGACGACGGCGTGGTCGAGGCCGACGTGCTGCACCTGGCCGCGCAGTGACGAGATCACCTGGTTCCTCCGGACTTCACGAGCTGGACCTTAGACAGTTCGCTTGGCGGCTTCGGCCAGCTTGGCCTTGTGCACACGGGCGAGTTCGGCGGCGCGTGCCTGCGCCTCCTCCATGCGGTTGCGCATCGGCGCGCGCCAGTGGTGGCAGATGGCCAGGGCGAGGGCGTCCGCCGCGTCCGCCGGCTTGGGCGCCACCTTCAGCCCCAGCAGCTTCGTCACCATCGCCGTCACCTGCGCCTTGTCCGCGCGCCCCGATCCCGTGACGGCGGCCTTCACCTCGGACGGCGTGTGGACCTCGACCGGCAGGTTCCGTTGCGCCGCAGCCAGAGCCACCACGCCCGAAGCCTGCGCGACCCCCATCGCGGTGCGGACGTTGTGCTGCGCGAAGACCCGTTCGATGGCCACGATTTGCGGCTCGTAGCGGTCCAGCCACTCGCAGACGCCCACGTACAGCTCGTGCAACCGCACGGACAACGGGGCGTCCACGCGTGTGCGCAGGACGTCGACCGCGACCATGCGCACGGTCCGGCCGGGCCCGCCGTCGACCACGCCGAAGCCGCACCTGGTCAGACCGGGGTCGACCCCGAACACGCGCACGACAGCCCAACTCCCCGCAACCGGAACGAACAACCGTTCGAACCATATCCGGTGCACCGAAGAGGGACTTGCACCGACACGGTTCGACAAGTCCACACCGGCGTCACTACGGTGGTCGGGTTTCGATCACGGGAGTAGCGGTGAAGAGGTTCTGGCTCGTTGTGGGGTGCGTAGGCACCTTCATGGCGATCACCATCCTCACCGCGCTGGCCGCACCGCGTGAGGTCGGCCTCGCGATCGACAAGGTCGTGCAGCTGTTGTTCGCCGTGGCGGCACTGCTCGCCTACGCGCGTCGGCGCGACGGCTGGATGACCGCGGCGATGACGAGCCTGACCGTCGCGCTGTCCGCGTGGATCTGGGGTCAGCAGATCCTGGGCGTGCAACTGCCGACGACGACGATCGCGCCGCTCGGGTTCACGCTGGTGCCGGTGCTGTGCCTGGCAGCCGTGGTCGTCAGGGCGCAGCAGCGCCGCGCCGACGACCTGCTGCCGAACTACCGCAGCCGCACGGTCGTGGTGCTCGACGGGCTGATCGTGATCGGGTCGCTGTTCGTGCTGACGTGGGTGTCGGCGCTCGAGTCGCTGACCCGCGCGTGGGCGACCGAGGGGCCCGGTTTTGCCACGGTGGTCGCGCATCCCGCCGCGTACCTCGTGCTGCTCGTGGCGATCGTCGTGATGTCGTGGACGCATCAGTCCGTGCGTCAGTGGCCGATGCTGTTCGTGGCGCTGGCCGGTGTCGCGCAGTCGTCGTCGGGCTGGGTGTTCGCGTTCTACATCTCCAAGGGGATCACGGCGATCCCGGCGAGCGCGGACATCGGTTTCATGCTGTGCCCGGCGTTCTTCTTCCTCAGCGCGCTCGCCCCGGCGCGCAACCTCGAACCGTCGTCCGGCCGCATGCGCATGGCCGACCTGCTGCACCTGCTCGTGCCGTACGTGCCGCTCGCGATCACGGGCCTGTTCGTCGGCTGGAACACCGCGACCGGCGGCCGGCTCAACCCGGTGGAGATCTACGTCGGGATTCTGGTGGTGTGCCTGGTGATCGTGCGGCAGCTGCTGACGATGATGGACAACATCCGGCTGATGGACCAGCTCCGCGTCTCCCGCGAACAGCTGCGGCACGAGGCGACGCACGACCCGTTGACGGGTGTGGCGAACCGTTCTCTGTTCCGGGACCGGCTGGAGCGCGCGCTTGCGGTGAGGGATCGCTCGCGGCCGTTGATCCTGCTGTTCATCGACGTGGACGGGTTCAAGGCGGTCAACGACAATTACGGGCACGCCGAGGGTGACATCGTGCTGCGCAACGTCGCGGCACGGCTGGAGAACAGCGTCCGGCCGGAGGACACCGTGGCGCGGCTGGGCGGTGACGAGTTCGGTGTGCTGGTCGACGGCGGGGACGCGGACGACATCGGCGCGCGCCTGCTGGACGCTCTCGCGCATCCGCACCAGGTGCACGGCCGAGTTCATCACGTGCACGCCAGCATCGGTGTGGCGCAACGGTTTTCGTACGACCCGACCGTGACGGCCGACGAGGTGCTCGGTGCCGCGGACGCCGCGATGTACACGGCGAAGCGGCTCGGCAAGGGCATGGTCGTCGTGCACGGTTCCCCGCTTCCGGAGATGACGTGACCCCAGAGCAGCTGATCGCCTCCCTCGGCATGCAGGAGCTTCCCGTCGAGGGCGGCTACTTCGCGCAGACGCACCGGTCCGACGAGGTGTCCGCGATCGCGTACCTCCTGCGGTTCCCGGACTTCTCGGGCATGCACGTGCTGAAGCACCTGGAGATCTACCACTTCCACGCCGGGTCGCCGTTGCGGATGCTGCTGCTGCACCCGGACGGTTCGGTCGCGCGGCCGGAGTTGTCCGCCACCAACCCGCAGGTGGTCGTGCCCGCGGGGGTGTGGCAGGGCAGCACGCCCGCCGGTGACTGGTCGCTGGTCGGCACGGTGGTGGTGCCGCCGTACACCGACGACATCGTGTCGTTCGGCCATGCGGACGAGCTGTGCGCGCGGTATCCCGCTCATGCCGCGGAGATCCGGCCCCTGTGCCGCTTCTAGGCTTCTAGGATCTTGGGAATGGCGCTTGTTTCGCTCAACGGCATCGACCTGAACGTCCAGACCGAGGGTTCCGGTGAGCTGGTGGTGCTGGTCATGGGCACCGGCAGTCCCGGTCGCGTCTGGCGCACCCATCAGGTGCCCGCACTGGTCAATGCCGGCTATCGCGTCGCCTACTTCGACAACCGGGGCATCAAGCCGTCGTCGGAGTGCGCGGACGGCTTCACGATGGACGACATGGTCGCCGACACCGCCGCGCTGGTCGAGCACCTGGGCGGACCGGCGCACGTGATCGGCACGTCGCTGGGCGCGCGCGTCACCCAGGAGCTGGCGCTGGCCCGCCCGGACCTGCTGCGCAGCGCGGTGATGATGGCGACCTGCGCCCGGCCCGACCCGGTGCAGCTGGCGTGGTCGCGCGGCCTGATGGACTCCTACGACAAGGGCCTCGAAGTGCCGGCGTCCTTCTACGCTGCGGCCGCGGTGGTCCGCAACCTCTCCCCCTCGACGCTGAGCGACCCGCTCGTCGCCCGCGACTGGCTGCAGATGTACGAGTTCGCCGGCTCGGCGCTCGGCCCCGGTCACCGCGCGCAGCTGGCGCTGACCGACTTCGAGCCGCGCCTCGACGCGTACCGGCGGATCTCGGTGCGGTCGCTGGTGATCGGTTTCGCCGACGATCTCGTCCTGCCACCCCGCCTGTCGCGCGAGGTGGCGGACGCGATCCCCGGTGCCCGCTACGCCGAGGTCGTCGACTGCGGGCACATCGGTTACCTGGAGCGGCCGGACGAGGTCAACCGGCTGCTGGTCGAGTTCATCGGTCGAGCCTGAACTCGTCCGTCGTCGACCCGCCGGCCAGCACGTCGATGTACCCGCTCAGCACGTAGGTGCCGTGCGGCGTGCGGGCCGCCGTGGTCGGCGCGGTCTTCCAGTCGCGCTGGGACTTCACCTGCCACGTGCGGGTGTCGAGCACCGTGACGGCGTTCTTGCCCGGCGCGGCCAGCTTGTTCGTGACGACCACGAGGCCCTGCGGGGTGAGCGTGAGGCCGTCCGCGCCGGGCAGCTTGGGCGCTGGGAGTTCCTCGACGTGGCCGCGGGTAACCTTGAACAGCGTGCCGTTGGTGTAGTGGCCGGTGATGAGGAATCCCCTGGGGTCCCAGACGATCCCGTTGTTGCCGAACGACGCTCCGCCCAGGCGCGGGTCCTTCGCGAACGCCGAGACGGTGCCCGCGCGGTCGACCTTCCAGATCGTGTCACCCCGTGTGCCGGTGACGTAGGCGTTGCCGGACGGGTCGACGGCCACGTCGTTGGCGCCGTTGGGGATGTCGATCAGGCTGATCGTGCGGCCGGTGCGCAGGTCGAAGATCCCGAGCCCGGACTGGCCGGGGTCCTGCCGTTCGCCGTAGCCGATGTCGCCGAACGCGACGAGCAACCGCCCGCGGTCCACCTGGACGCCGAACGTCGACACCATCTTCGTGCCGCTGACCAGCGTGCGGACCCTGCCGGTGGTGCTGACCAGCGACACCGTGCCGTGGCGCAGTGAGCTGACCAGGAACTGGCCGCGAGTCGGATCCCACTGCACGCCCTCGGGGTGCAGCGACTCGGCGACGGCTTCGATGTGCCTCGGTGTGGCTGCCGCTGTGCCCGTGACCAGCAACAACGCCGCCATGACGGCAAGCGCGACGCGCATTGCTTCCCTCCAGTAAGAGAACTGATAGATATTAGGGTTCTGATAGCTATCAATACTCTTACCACACTCCTACGATGAACGGATGCGCAGCGGTGATCGGATCGGCGGTGACATCAAGCGCGCCGAGCTCGAGCTGATGGCCGCGAAGTCGGCGGCGGTGAAGCCGGCGGGCCTGACCGTGCCGCAGTACTCGGCGCTGCTGGCGTTGAGCGACCACCCCGGGGCGCCCGCGGCGGAGCTGGCGCGGTTGTGCCTGGTCACGCCACAGACGATGACGACGATCCTGCAGAACCTGGTCGCCATGGGGCTCGTGGAGCGCACACCGCACCAGTGGCAGCGCAACGTGCTGGAGAACCGGCTGACCGAGGCCGGTTACGCGAAGTTCCGCGAGGCCGACAAGGGCGCGGTCGCGGTGGAGCAGAAGCTGGCGGACGCGTTCACCGAGGAGGAGCGCACGCAGCTGCGCGCGCTCCTGCAGCGGTGTTCGGCGGTGCTCAGCGAGAGCTGATGAACTCGAAGGTCTCGTGGACCATGCCGTCGAGGAACCGATCGCGGTCGAACGCCGGATCCTCGTCCATGCCGGGCGGCGGCACGTGCACGAAGCTGAAGTGCCCCGCTTTCGGCACGACGCGCAGGTCCACCTCGGCCGGTGCGGACTTCAGGACCTCGGCCTGCGAGGGCGGCACGACCGGGTCGAGCTCGCCGACGTAGACGAGCATCGGCGTCCTCACCTCGTCGAGGGCGCCCGGAGCCGCGAACCAGCCGGCGGCCGGCGTGTACAGCACGAGGCGGCTGACACGGGAGTCCCTCGGTACGTCGAGCGGCTTGCCCTCCCTGCCCCACGGTGTGGCGCCGGCGAGGCACAGTGCGGCCCAGGCGCCGATCGAATGGCCGATCACGGCCACCTCGGCATCGGGGCCGACGTCCCGCAGCGCTTCCACCAGGCCAACAGGACGCGCGAGATAGTCGTCCCAGGTGGCGTGCTGCGGGTGCAGCCGGTCGAACGCCGGCGCGATGACCCGGTGCCCGTGGGCCTCGAAGTGATCCAGCAGCGGGCGATGCCGTTCGGGGTCACCGCCTCCGCCGACGGCGAAGAGCACAACGCGTTCCAAGATCAAATCCCCCTCAGCGATGGGCAGCCTGACCGGTGGGCCTGATCAGGATCTCGTTCACGTCCACAGTGGACGGCTGGGACACCGCGTAGAGCACCGCCCTGCCAACGTCTTCCGGTG
The DNA here is from genome assembly GCF_039537795.1 of Lentzea roselyniae. Lineage (NCBI taxonomy): Bacteria > Bacillati > Actinomycetota > Actinomycetes > Pseudonocardiales > Pseudonocardiaceae > Lentzea > Lentzea roselyniae. Next base: position 179,477 of record NZ_BAABBE010000013.1, on the reverse strand, counting down.
CCAGCTTCGGATCGTCGGCCCTGGACGGCGGGATGGCGTCGGTGTCGACGAGTCCCGGCTGGACGACGGTGACGCGCACCCCGGTGCCCACCGCCTCGGCGCGGATCGCCTGAGCCAGCCCCGTGACCGCCCACTTGGTGGCCGAGTACAGGTTTCCCGGCCGCACGCCGCGCCCGGCGGCGGACCCCGTCAGCACCAGATGCCCGCCGGAACGCATCAGCGCGGGCATCGCCGCACGCGCCGTGAACGCGGGCCCGCAGACGTTCGTGACCACCATGTTCGTCCACTCGGAGGGCTTCGCCCCGGCGGTGGAGACGAACGAGGTGTCCACCGAAACCCCGGCGTTGGCGAAGACCACGTCGATCCGGCCCCACCTCGATTCGACGCGTGCCATGAGGTCCTGCACGGAATCCCAGGAGGAAACGTCGCATCTCGCGTCCCACCCGCGATCCCCGACAGATTCTTCGGCCGAGCGCGAGGCCCTGACCACGCGATACCCCGCGTCGGCTGCCAGCGCGGCGGTCGCCGCCCCGATGCCGCGGGAAGCGCCGGTCACCACGAAGACGTTCTCCATGATCCAGACCCTAGTCAGGGAACTGTCAGTGCCGCCTGTTTTGATGTCGCGCATGAATTTGAACCGCAGGTCCGTGTTCGGGCTGGGAACCGTCGCGGCCGCGACGGCCGTGCTCGGCTCCAACGGTGCAGCACAGGCACAGGATGACGCGGAGGCCGAGATCGAACGCTCCCCGGCCACCGCAGACAGGTCACGCAGGCGCGTGGCGCAGGTCTACCGGCGGCAGACCCGCAAGGCGCGGGGTGAGTGGTCGTCGCTGATCACGATCGCCGACCTCGACGGCACCACGAAGTCCGCGGTCGACGAGAACGCGGACAAGGTCGTCGAGGCCTACAGCGTCAACAAGGTGGCGGTCGCCGTCGCCGTCCTCGACAAGGTGGACCGCGGGCTGATCAAGCTCGACCAGAAGGTCACGGTGTCCGCCGGCATCGTTATCCAGGACACCGACGGCATCTTCGCGCTCGACGGCGCGTACCCGAGCGAGGTCACCATCGGCCACGCTCTCGCGAACCTGCTCACCGTCTCCGACAACACCGCGGTCCGGCTGTGCGGCCTGGTCGTGCCGGCGCTGGAGCTGAACCAGATCCTGCGGGACAAGGGCTTCGTGCACACGCAGGTCGTGCCGGTCGCCAACCCGAACCGGTTCTTCCTCGGCACCACGACGGCGCGCGAGACGCACACGTTGCTGCAGAAGCTGGTCGACGGCCAGCTGCTGTCCGCGGCCTCGACGGCGTACCTGCTGAACATCCTGCGGGCGACGGCGAGCTTCACCGACGGCGTGCGGCTGAACCTGACGACCAACGAGCGCCTGCGGGTCGCCACGAAGGCCGGCTGGTTCGAGGACGGGCGCAACGAGGCCGGGATCATGTTCAGCGAGGACAATCGGGCAATCCTGATCTACTCGATGTTCGCGTCCGGCACGTTCGCCGGTGACAAGGCCCAGAACGACGCCGACTTCAGCACCACGCACCCGGCTGTCGCAGCTCGCGCCGAGCTCGGCCGGTCGATGTTCGACGCCGTCATCAAGATCACGACCACGAAGCCGAAACACCGTGCAAAGGTTTACAAGTCCGTCAACGGCGGCTGATTGCTGAGATTTATCTGAAATCTGGACCAAAGACCTCTGGTTTTCGGATATATACATACCAACGCCGGGGTCGGTCGTCGCCGCCGTCGACGACCGGCTTCCCCGCGTTTCTCTACAGCGCCGGTTCCACAATGGAGTGGTACCTGCGTGAAACCTCCTTGATCACCTCGTCGAAGTCCGCCGCCCAGATGTCGGCGTTGAAGATCTCCACCTCGACGTCCCTCGAATATCCCGTCGCGGCGACGTGCCTGGTCAGACGGTCCAGGTCGATGTCGCCATCGCCCGGATAACCGCGGCCCAGCAGCACGTCCGCCGGCACCGGCGTGAGCCAGTCGCACACCTGGTACGACGCGATGCGCTCCCCCGCGCGCACGATCTGCGCGTCGAGGTCCGGGTCCCACCACACGTGCAGCGCGTCCACGACGACGCCGACCGACTCGTGCTTCTCGGCGATGTCCAGCGCCTGCGCCAGCGTCGACAGCACGCCACGATCCGCGCAGAACACCGGGTGCATCGGCTCCAGCGCCAGCGTCACGCCCGCCGACTTCGCCTCAACGGACAGCTCCGCGATCGCGTCCGCGACGCGTTGACGTGCGCCGATCAGGTCCTTGTCGCCCGCGACACCGCCGACGACCATGACCAGCGTGTCGGTGCGCAGCGTCGCCGCTTCTTCGATCGCTCGCCGGTTGTCGTCCATCGCGGCGCGGTTGTCGACCGCGGTCAGAAACCCGCCGCGGCACAACGACGACACCCGCAGGCCCGCGTCCGCGACGAGTTTCGCGGTGCGTTCCAGGCCGTGGTCCGCGACCGGTTCCCGCCACAGCCCGATCGCCTCGATGCCGTGCCGCACGCAGCCTTCGACGGCTTCGGCGACCGTCGCGCGCTTGATCGTCGCCTGGTTCAACGAGAGGCGAGCCACTGCTGCCACCGCCCTTCAGCGAAATCGGGGTCGATGACACCGGCGATCTCGGCGAGCCGCTTCGCCTCGGCGAGGTGCTCGACGCTGCGCGCGGATTCCAGGCCGTCGAGCAACAGGAATCGTTCCTGGTGCCCGGCCAGCCACGCCAGGAACACCACGCCGGTTTTGTAGTAGTAGGTCGGCGTGCTGAACAGATGGCGCGACAACGGAACCGTCGGCGCCATGATTCGGTGGAACTCCGCGGTGTCACCCTCGGCGAGTTTCGCGAGAGCTTTCGCCGCCACCGGGGCGATCGGGTCGAAGATGCCGAGCAGCGCGTCGCTGTGGCCGTGCTCGTCGCCCGAGATCAGGTCCGGGTAGTTGAAGTCGTCACCGGTGTAGCAGCGGACCCCGGCCGGGAGCCGGCGGCGCAGGCCGATCTCGTGGCCCGCGTCGAGCAGCGACACCTTCACGCCGTCGACCTTGTCCGGGCGTGCCGCGATGATCGACAGGAAGTTGTCGGTGGCCCTGTCGACCTCGGCCGAGCCCCAGTAGCCTTCCAGCGCCGGGTCGAACGCCGTGCCGAGCCAGTGCAGGATGACCGGCTCGCTGACGCTGTCGAGCAGCGTGCCGTAGACCTTCTCGTAGTCCTCCGGGCCCTTCGCGCACGCCGCGAGCTGCCGGGAACACATCAGCACGGGCTGCGCGCCCGCCTCCTGCACGACGTCGAGCTGCTCCAGGTAGGCCTTCAGCACGTCGTCCAGGCCGGGCTCACCGGTGAGGTGGTCGGTCGCGACGCCCGCGCAGATCCGCCCGGCCTTCTCCGCGGCGCTGCGGCGGATCAGCTCGGCGGCGGTCGGCCAGTCGAGGCCCATGCCGCGCTGCGCGGTGTCCATCGCCTCCGCGACGCCCAGGCCGTGCGACCAGAGGTGGTGCCGGAACTTCAGCGTCGCGTCCCAGTCGACCGTGCGCTCGTCCTTCGCCACGACGTGTGCCGCGGCGAACACAGTCCGGACATGTTGATCTTGGCTAGACATTGCGGATCTCCACGCGGCGACCCTCCGAAGAGGACTGCAGACCGGCGGCGGCCAGCGCGACACCCCGTGCGCCCGCGCGGAAGTCGTGTGGGAACGGCGTGCCCTGGTAGACGTGCCGCAGGAACTCCGCCCACTGCACCTTGAAGCCGTTGTCGAAGTCCTCGTTGTCCGGCACCTGCTGCCACTGGTCGCGGAACGGGTGCGTGACCGGGAGATCCGGGTTCCACACCGGCTTCGGCGTGACGGCGCGGGACTGCACGAAGCACTCGCGCAGCCCCGCGACCGCACTCCCCTCGGTGCCGTCCACTTGGAACTCGACGAGCTCGTCGCGGCGCACGCGCACGCACCAGGACGAGTTGATCTGGGCGATGACGCCGTTCTCGATCTCGAAGATGCCGTACGCGGCGTCGTCGGCGGTCGCGTCGTAGGCGTTGTTCTGCTCGTCCCAGCGCCTGGGGATGTGGGTGACGGCCTTCGCCGTGACCGCCTCGACGCGGCCGAAGAGGTCGTGGAGCAGGTAGCTCCAGTGGCAGAACATGTCGGCGACGATGCCGCCGCCGTCCTCCGCCCGGTAGTTCCAGCTCGGGCGCTGCGCGGGCTGCCAGTCGCCCTCGAAGACCCAGTAGCCGAACTCGCCGCGCACGCTGAGGATCCGGCCGAAGAAGCCGCCGTCGATCAGCCGCTTGAGCTTGCGGATGCCGGGCAGGTAGAGCTTGTCCGCCACGACGCCGTGCTTCACGCCCTTGGCGTCGGCGAGCGCGGCCAGCCCGAGCGCTTCCTCGACCGTCTCGCTGACCGGCTTCTCGGTGTAGACGTGCTTGCCGGCCTCGATGGCCTTGGTGATCGACTCGACGTGCCTGGACGTGACCTGCGAGTCGAAGTAGATCTCGACGTCCGGGTCCGCGAGCGCCCCGTCGAGGTCGGTGGTCCAGCGCGCGAGGTCGTGCCGTTCCGCGATCTCCTTGAGCTTGTCGGCGTTGCGCCCGACGAGCACGGGTTCGACCTTGATCACGGTCCCGTCCGGCAACCGCACGCCTTCTTCGCGCAGCGGGAGGAGGGACCGGACCAGGTGCTGGCGATATCCCATCCGCCCGGTGACGCCGTTGACCGCCACTCCGATGGTCCGAACCGCCATCACACCTCCCTGGTAGCAGCGCTGGAAAGCGCTTTCCCGCCACGCTAATCGCGGCACTTGACGGCCGTCAACCTCCGCGCGAGTTAGTCTCAGCGCTCACATGCACGTTGACGGAGGTGGTCGTGTCCGCCCGACAGGTGACGCTTGCCGAGGTGGCCAAGCAGGCTGGGGTGTCGCTGGCGACGGCCTCGCGCGTGCTCAACGGCAGCACGCGGCAGGTGAGCGAGGAGCTGAGCGACCGCGTCCTGCGCACGGCGGAGCAGCTCGGCTACGTGCCGAACGCGTCCGCGCAGGCGCTGGCCCGCAACTCCAGCTCCCTCGTCGGCCTGGTCGTCCACGACATCACCGACCCGTACTTCTCCTGCATCGCGGCGGGCGTGACCCGCGTGGCCGAGGAGGCAGGGCTCGTCGTCGTGCTGGGCACGACCGGGCGGCGGCCCGAACGCGAGGTGGAGCTGGTCTCCACACTGCGGGCGCACCGGGCGCGGGCGATCGTGCTGGCCGGTTCGCGGACGACCGACCGCACGGCGCAGGCGCGGCTGGCGGCGGAGATCGACGCGTTCACCGAACAGGGCGGGCGTGTCGCGTGCGTGTCGCAGGCGAAGCTCGGCACCGACACGGTCGTCCCCGGCAACCGCGCGGGCGGCCGGGCGCTGGCCCGTGCGCTGACCGAGCTCGGTCACAAGAGGTTCGCCGTGCTGGCCGGCCCCTCCGAACTGTTCGTGGCACGTGATCGGCTCGCCGGGTTCAAGGCGGGGCTCGCGGACGCCGGCGTCGCGCCGCCGTTGGTGATCAACGGCGCGTTCACGCGCGACGGCGGATACGAGGCCGCGCTGGAGCTGCTGTCGTCGAAGTCGCGCGCCACCTGCGTGTTCGCCGTGACCGACGTGATGGCGATGGGTGCGATGGCCGCGTTGCGCGAGCGTGGCGTGCGGGTGCCGGAGGACATGTCGATCGCCGGGTTCGACGACATCCCGACGCTGCGCGACACGGTGCCCGCGCTGTCGACGGTGCGGCTGCCGCTGGAGGAGATGGGCGAGATCGCCGCAGGTCTCGTGCTGGATCCGGGCGGTGACGAGGCACGCACCGTCCGGGTGGCGGGCGAGGTGGTGCTCAGGGCGTCCACTGCCCACAATTAGACTCGTCTGGCTGTTCACGTACTTAGTCATGAGGAGTTGAGCCGTCCCCATGGGGTCTGGCCCCGGCTGGCATACCAACCCGGTCCCTTGTTCCGTTGGAGCGCGTAGGTGACCGGAGTCCTGTTGAGCGTGCTCGGTCTGGTCGCCGTCGTGGCGCTGACCGCGGGCACCTTCATCGCGGTGGCGGCGGAGTTCTCGCTGACCGCTCTGGAACGCAGCACCGTCGAGCGGCACGTCGCCGAGGTCGGTGACGCGAAGGCGCGGACCATCGACCGCGCGCATCGGACGTTGTCCTTCCAGCTCTCCGGCGCGCAGCTCGCGATCACGCTGACCACGCTGATCACCGGGTACATCGCGGAGCCCGCGATCGCGTCCCTGATCGAACCCGGCCTGACCGCGCTCGGCGTGCCGGTGGCGGTGGCCGGCGGTCTGTCGCTGGCTCTGGCGCTCGCGATCGCCACGGCGTTGTCGATGGTGTTCGGCGAGCTGGTCCCGAAGAACCTCGCGATCGCCCGGCCGCTGCAGACCGCGCGCCTGGTCGTGGGGATCCAGGCGGGGTTCTCCACAGTGTTCCGGTGGCTGATCAACTGGATGAACAACTCGGCGAACTGGCTGGTCCGCCGCTTCGGCGTCGAGCCGGTCGAGGAGCTCGCGTCGGCTCGTTCACCCGAGGAGCTGGGCGCTCTCGTCCGCACGTCTGCCGAGCACGGGACGCTGGACCAGGGCACCGCGGTGCTGCTGGACCGGTCGCTGCGGTTCGGTGACCGGACCGCGGATGAGCTCATGACGCCGCGCGTGCGAGTGGAGGCTTTGCGGGCCGACGCGACCGTTGCTGATCTCGTGCTGAAGGCGCGCGAGACCGGGTTCTCGCGATTTCCGGTGCACGACGGGTCGCTGGACGAAGTACGCGGCATGGTGCACGTGAAGCAGGCGTTCGCCGTGCCCGCCGCTCTGCGCGGGACGACTCCTCTCTCCGCTCTGACGCGGCCGGTCACCTCGGTGCCGGAGACGCTGGAGGGCGACGCGCTGCTGGACCGGCTGCGGGCTTCGGGCCTGCAGACGGCGCTGGTCGTGGACGAGTACGGCGGCACGGCGGGCATGGTGACGCTGGAGGACGTGGTCGAGGAGATCGTCGGCGACGTGCGCGACGAGCACGACCGCGGCGAGGCCCCGCCGGTGCGGTCGCTGGGCAAGGGCAGCTGGCTCGTGTCCGGGCTGCTGCGGGACGACGAGGTGGCCGAGGCGACCGGGTTCCGCATGCCCGTCGGTGACTACGAGACGCTGGCCGGGCTCGTGCTGGCCCGGCTCGGGCGCATTCCGGATGTCGGCGACGAGATCCGGGTCGACGGATGGCGGGTGACCGTCATGCGGATGGACCGCCATCGCGTGGCCGAGCTGCGGGTGGTGTCGTCGTGAACTTCTTCATCGTCGTGTTGTTGCTGGCGGGCAACGCCTTCTTCGTCGGCGCCGAGTTCGCGGTGATCACCGCGCGACGGGACCGGTTGGAAGCGTTGGCGGACAAGGGTTCTTCACGCGCCCGTACCGCGATCAAGGCTTCGCAGCAGCTGCCGTTGCTGATCGCGGGCGCGCAGCTGGGCATCACGTTGTGTTCTCTGGGGCTGGGTGCGATCGCCGAGCCCGCGTTGGCTTCTGTACTTGAGGGTCCCCTCAGCGCCATTGGACTGCCGTTGGCCGTGGTGCACGGTGTGGCGTTCGCGGTGGCGCTGGTCATCGTCGTCGCGCTGCACACGATCCTCGGCGAGATGGTGCCGAAGAACCTGGCGATCGCCGGCCCGGAGCGGGCCGCGGTGTGGCTGGTTCCGGTGCACTACGGCTTCTCGCGGATGATCGCGCCGGCGCTGGCGCTGTTCACCGCTGTCGGGCGGTGGGTGCTGCGCCGCTTCGGCGTCGAGCCCGTCGACGAGCTGGAGTCGGCCTACACGCCGGACGAGCTGGCCCTGCTGATCGGGCAGTCGCGGTCGGAGGGGTTGCTGGAGGACTCCGAGCACCGGCGGCTGGCGCAGACGCTGTCCTCGGCCGAGCGCACGGTGGCCGACGTGCTGGTGCCGCTGGAGCGGCTGACGACGGTGTCGGCTTCACCGACGGTCGGTGAGATCGAGGCCGCGGTGGCGGCCACCGGGTTCTCGCGGTTCCCGGTGCTGTCGGACACCGGCTTGATCGGGTATCTGCACGTCAAGGACGTGCTGGACCTGGAGGGCGCGGCGACTCCGGTGCCGCGCGCTCGGGTGCGCGGCCTGCCCGAGGTGCCCGTGGACGCTCGTCTGGACGAGGCGCTGGCCGCGTTGCGCCGTGCGCAGTCGCACCTCGCGCGCGTGGTGGATGCCGACGGTGCGGTGCGCGGTGTCGTGGCGTTGGAGGACCTGCTGGAGGAGTACGTCGGCACCGTCCGGGACGGGACGCACGTCCGCTGGGTCTAGCTTCACCTGATCGGGGTGTCATCGAAACGCTGTTTCGTTTCTCTCGCTATACGAGGAACGCGTGGCGGGGAGCGACTCCGGGGAGGGTGTGGGTATGGCGGTGGTGCTGGGGGCCGGGGACGTCGAGGTGGACCTGCCGCGGCTGGCGGTGGAGCTGACGGAGGCGCTGCGGGCGGGCTCGGCAGGCCCGGTGGGCGCGGCAGGCCCGGTGGGCGCGGCGGGTCCAGGGCAACGGGTGCGGGTGCCTGTGACGCCGGATGTCACGGCCATGATCCTGGTGCCGGGGCTGGCGCCGGGCATCCCCGCCTACACGGTGAAGGTGCACGCCAAGAACCCGAACCGCTCCCCCGCCATCACCGGCGTGATCTGCCTGCACGACCTGGAGACCGGCGACCTGCTGGCCCTGATCGACAGCGCCGGCCTGACAGCGCTGCGCACCGGGCTGGGCGGCGCGCTGGGAGCCCACCTGCTCGCGCGCCCCGACGCCCGCACCGTGACGGTGATCGGCGCCGGAGCCCAGGGCCGCGCGCAGCTGGAGGCGCTGGCCGCACTCCGGCCGATCGACTCGGTGGAGGTGCGGGACACGAACCCCGCGGCGGAGGTGGAGTTCGTGGCGTGGGCGGCGGGGCTCGGCATCACGGCCGTGGCGGGCGACGCGTCGGGAGGCGTCGGGGAGATCGTGTTGATGGCGACGTGGTCGCGGGAGCCGGTGTTGCACCGGGTTCCGCCGGGCACCCACGTCACCAGCCTCGGGGCGGATGAGCCGGGCAAGGCCGAGCTGGCGCCGGAGTTGCTGGCTGGCGCGCTGGTCGTGGTGGATGATGCCGGGCTGGCGCACGTTGCCGCGGACACGACGATCGGGGCGGTGTTGCGCGGGGAGCATGCTGGGCGGAGCAGTGCGGATCAGGTCACGGTGTACAGCCCGGCCGGGTTGCCGATGCAGGATCTGGTGATCGCGTGGCACGTTTATCGCAACGCGTGTCGAAAGTCGCCTGCCGTGTTCGACGTGGGGATGAGCCGGCGGTGAGCCACACGGGAGGCAGGGCGATGAGCAGGGTTTACACGGGGGCCAGCACGTCGATCGACGGGTACGTCTCGGGGCCGGACTTCTCCGGGTTCGAGCACCTGTTCAAGTGGTTCAGCTCCGGGGACGTCGAGGTGGCCGGGATGCGGACGTCGCAGGCCAGCGCGGACTACTACGGTGCGCTGCTCGCGAACACCGGGGCCGGGGTGGTGGGGCGGACGCTTTACGACCACACGGGCGGGTGGGGTGGGACGTCGCCTGTTGGGTCGCACACAGTGGTGTTGACGCATCGGCCGTTGGAGGACAACGAGCACTTCACGTTCTGCACCGAGGGCATCGAGCGGGCGGTCGAGATCGCGCGCGAGCACGCCGGGGACAAGGACGTCGTGGTCAACAGCGGGCAGATGGCCCGGCAGGCGCTCGACGCGGGGCTGCTGGAGGAGATCTGCCTCGACCTGGTGCCGGTGATCCTCGGTGGTGGCACGCCGTTCTTCGCGCCGGGCAAGGGGTACGAGCTGGAAGGGCCGCTGTCCGTGGTGGAGGGGGTCGGGGTCACGCACCTTCGTTACAAGGTGCGGTACGGATCTTCGGCCTGACGCTGCCGCGATCCGTCCGATGTGGACTGTGAGTCAGGTCGGATCGGTATGTGCCACCGGAAGCCTGTCGAAATCCGGATGTCCCGTTCGACGTAGGGGTGACGGACACACACAGGGAGGCACAGAAAATGGGCAAGGCTACACGGGCGCCAGCACCTCGATCGACGGGTACGTCTCGGGGCCGGACTTCTCCGGGTTCGACAAGCTGTTCCGGTGGTACGAGGCGGGCGATGTGGCGTTCACGGTGCCGACGGGGACGATGACCTTCAACCTCACGCCGGCCAGCGCCGCCTACTTCGGCGGGATCATCCAGGCGACCGGGGCGCTGGTGGTGGGGCGCAAGCTCTACGACTTCACCAACGGCTGGGGCGGGCAGCACCCGCTGGGCGTGCACACCGTTGTGCTCACCCACAGGCCGTTGGAGGACAACGAGCACTTCACGTTCTGCAGCGAGGGTATCGAGAAGGCGATCGAGATCGCACAAGCCAAGGCCGGGGACAAGGGTGTCGGGCTGAACTCCGGTGAGGTGGCGCGGCAGGCCATCGACGCCGGGCTGGTGGACGAGATCTTCCTCGATCTGGTGCCGGTGATCCTCGGTGGTGGCACGCCGTTCTTCGCGCCCGGCAAGGGGTACGAGCTGGAGGGGCCGCTGTCGGTGATCGAGAGCACTTCGGTCACGCACCTGCGCTACAAAGTGAAGTATGGGGATGCGGCTTCGCAGGGTGAATGACGCTGACGCGGCGGAGTTGCTGCGGGTCGTGACGGAGTCGCTCGCGCATCTGCGGCCGTGGGTGTCGTGGGTGTCCGATGACTACGACGCTTCGTCCGTCGCCGGCTTTCTCGCCGCGTCGAAGGTCGGCTGGGAGAACGGGACGTTGTTCAACCACGCGATCACGGTCGACGGCGCCATCGTGGGCGTGGCCGGTGCGGACAGAGCGGGTGACGTGGTGGAGATCGGCTACTGGCTGCATCCCGCCCACACCGGGCGCGGCCACGCCACCCGCGCGGTCGCCGAGCTCGTCGAGTTCGCGTTCGGGCTCGGCGGTGTGCGCAGAGTTCAGATCTGGCACGACGAAGCCAACATCGCGAGCGGTGGCGTGCCGCGGCGGCTCGGGTTCACCGAGGTCGGCCGCCACACGCCGCCGCGCCAGCCGGCGTTCGGCAACGAGGTCGGTGTTGACGTGGTGTGGGAGCTGACGCGTTAGGGCACGATCTTCAGCTGCGCCATCATGCCGATCCACGAGTGTTCGAGGAAGTGGCAGTGGTAGACGTAGCGGCCGGTGTAGCCGGTGAAGGTGGCCTGCACCTTGACGGTTTCGCTTGCCGTTGATCACGCCGTCGGGGCGTTCGCCGGGCTTGAAGACCCCCGGCCGGCGCGAGCAGTTGCGGCACACCGAACACGCCTGCCGCGAGTCCTCCCGCCGCGAGCACACCTCGTCTGCTGAGCATCGCTGTTCCCCTTGGCACGTCCGACAAATGCGGCGAAACCTACGCCGGACGTTCAGGGGGAACACCTAGTTCCGAACGATGCTCACGTGTGCCGCGCGCGGAGTGTCTCAAGAGGCCAGTGCGGCCTTCACCGAACGAGTGAGGTCGTCGGCGAGGACCTCGTCATCGCCGTTCCGAATCGCTTGCAGCACCTGGGAAACGACGTCCTCCGGCGCGACCTTGGGTGCGTCGACGCCCGACGCCATGTCCGTGTCGATGAACCCGGCGTGCACGGCGATGACGCGAGTTCCCTGTTCCCGCAACGCTTCCCGCGTCGACTGCGTCAGCGACCACCCCGCCGCCTTGGACGCCGCGTAACCGCGCGCGCCCGGCCAGCCGATGAAGGACAGGACGCTCAGGACGTTGACGAGGACGCCGCCACCATTGGCTTTCAGAATGGGCGCGAACTGGTCAGTCATGCGGACGAGGCCGTAGAAGTTGACGTCGAACTCCGTCCTGATGCTGTCGACGTCCTCGCCGCCGATGGCCACGCCCGCGTTGTTGATGACGATCGAGACGTCGCCGAGCTCCTTGGCCGCGGCCGCGACGGACGCGTCGTCGGTCACGTCGAGCTGGACCGGGATCACGCCGTCGTCCACAACGGACACCGGGTTGCGCGCGCCGGCGTAGACCTTCGCCCCCTGTTTCACGAGCTCTCGGGCGAACGCACGGCCGAGCCCGCGGTTGGCACCGGTCACCAGCACCACAGCACCGTTGAAGTCCATCACTACCTCCTGAGTTGGGATTTCCAACTCACCGTAGCGAGTGTCAGTTGGATTTGCCAACCCACTGCTAGGATGGTCACATGGCACCTCGAACCTGCTCGATGGCGAACGCACTGGAAGTCGTGGGCGAACGCTGGTCGCTGCTCGCGTTGCGCGAGATTTTCTTCGGCAACACCCGGTTCGACCAGATCGCGGCGAACACCGGTGCCTCCCGCGACGTGCTCGCCGCGCGCCTGAAGAAGCTTGTCGCCGCCGGCGTGCTGGAGAAGCGCCCGTATTCCGACCACCCGCCGCGCCACGAGTACCACCTGACCGAGGCGGGGCGCGCGCTGCACAACACGATGCTGCTGCTCAAGGAGTGGGGCGACGCCTACGTGACCGAGGGCCCGCTCCCCCTCGTGTGGGAGCACTCGTGCGGCCACGTGCTCCAGCCGCGCGTCGTATGCGCTTCGTGCGGCGAGGAGGCGACGCCGGAGTCGCTGACCCCCGCACCGATTCCGGCAGCGTCGTGAAGGACGAGCTCGCCGCGCGGCTCGAAGCCATGCGGCGGCAGATCGGTGCCAGGTGGGTCGTCGGGTTCGAGAACTTCGACGGCGGCCACCCGTTCATCGAGGTCGCGGAGGGGCCGGTGTACCGGCTCACGGCGTACGAGCGCGGGAAGCGGCTGTTCACCAAGGAGACGACGGAGCTCGACGAGATCCTGTACTGGGCGATGTACGAGGTCACCTGGAACATGGCGTACGGGTACGCCGTGGAGCATCCGGTGGAGGGCGAGGAGCAGCGGTTCACCGCGTTCCGGCGGCAGGAGGAGCTGCTGGGCACGCTCAACCCCGCGTGGGTGGAGCGCGCGCGTGCGACCAGGCCCACCCACTAGGTTGTGCACCATGAGTGAGGACGACGAGGACGAGTTCGCCGAGGACGACGACTTCGAGGACGAGGAAGACGCCGACGACCTCTTCGCCGTCACGCCGGAGCCGCGCACGGTGTGCCACCTGTGCGGAGGAGCCAGCTACATCGCGGCGCCCACGCTCGCGCTCATCGGAGGCGCGCCGCGGACCGTCGACAACGGGCGGGAGTGCCCGCACTGCAACGGCGCGCGGACGTTCAACGGGCTGGTCCCGCCGCTCTAGCCGCGTCGTGCCAGCCGAGGAAGTCGTCGACGCTCAGGCGTGCGATCTCCTCGCCGATGACGTCGAGGGCCAGGTCCGAGGCGCGTTTGAAGCGGATGCAGGACTTGCCCATGTCCAGCTTCTTGCCGGTGGCCTCGTAGCGCTCGCGGAACGACTCCTCGCCTGGGCCCATCACCGTGGTGAGGTAGACAGAGTAGTAGTTCTTCTGGGCGGCCAGGGCCACGTAGGAGAGGGGCTGCTTGTTGTAGGTCGGGCCGCTGACCTCCAGCGGCACGAACCACGTGATCATTCCCCACATCACGCCCTCGACGTAGCCGTCGGGCAGGCTGGCGAGAATGACGTCGCGCACAGCGCTGACCTCGGCACGCCTCTCATCAGGCAGTTCGGCGAGGTACTCGGTGACCGTCGAGGCTTTGCTCTGCACCATGGCGCGTACGGTAATCGCTCGTGGAGGTCCTGACCCGAGCCGAATGGCACGAATTGCGCGAGGCGCACGTCGCACGCATGAGGCGGTTCACGGGTCCGCATCAGGAACGGAAGCTTCGCAAGGAGAAGCACCCGGTGATGGACTTCCTCTTCACGTACTACAGCCATCGGCCCGTGCGGCTTGAACGGTGGCATCCGGGGCCGGGTGTCGTCCTCGAGGACGCGGCGGAGTACCTGGAGTTTCCGCACTACAAGGCCACGCCGGACGGTGTCGCGCTCGACGTCGAGAGCTTCCTGGGGCAGCGCGCGAAGACTGTCGAGTTCGTGCGGCAGCTGCTCACGGCGACGCTCAGCCGGCCGCCGCGGCTCGGGTGTTTCGGGCTGCACGAGTGGGCCATGGTCTACCGGCAGGAGCCCGAGGAGATCAGGCACAACGCGTGGCCGCTGCGGCTCGGCAGCGATGGGACCGATCGGGTGGTGGAGGCCAGCCGGATCCAGTGCGGGCACTTCGACGCGTTCCGGTTCTTCACGCAGCCCGCGCGGCCTCGCAACGCCCTCCAGCCCACGCGTGAGGACCAGGTCGCGAACGAGCAGCCGGGGTGCCTGCACGCGAACATGGACCTCTTCAAGTGGGCCTACAAGATGGAGCCCGCCACGCCGTCCGACCTGGTCGCGGACTGTTTCGAGCTGGCAGCCGACGTGCGCGAGCTCGACATGCGGGCCTCGCCGTACGACCTGGCTGGACTCGGGTACGACCCCGTGCCGATCGAGACCCCCGACGGACGGGCGGAGTACGCGCGGCAGCAGGCGGCGTTCGCCGAGCGGGCACGACCGTTGCGAGAACGGCTCGTGTTCGTGTGCCAGTCGATACTTACAGTGACTTCACTTCGCTGAGCGAGTTCACCTGTTAGCGTGATTGGCGGTCGTCGGGGGCCGCTGAGTAGTTGTGAGGGATCGATGTCTCGACACCGCGCGCTGCGGGCGAGGGTGCGGCGCGGGATCGCCAAGTGGCCCGTGCTCATCGTCGTGTTCGTCGTGCTGATCGGCCTCGGGTACCTGGCGTGGTCGTGGGCCGGTGGCGTGCTCGACAGCCGGGCCAGGGCGCTGGCCCAGAACTGCAGCGAGGGCGACTCGGTGCTGCGCGTCGCCGCGACGCCGAGTGTTGCCGGGGCTGTTGCCGACGTCGCGCGCGCGTGGAGCGCCACGCGGCCCGTTGTGTACGACCACTGCATCGCCATCGAGGTGACGTCACTGGACTCGTCCGCGGTGCTGGACGGGCTGACGACGACGTGGGACGAGACCAAGCTCGGCAAGCGGCCGCACGCGTGGCTGCCCGACTCGACGTTGTGGGCGAACCGGCTGAGCGCGCTCAACGCGAAGCTCGTCGGCGCGGCGCCCAAGTCCGTCGGCACCTCGCCCGTGCTGCTCGCGGCACCGGAGGCGGCGGCGCCCGTGCTGAAGGACTTCCGCTGGTCGGACATGCCCGAGGTGACGGACTGGAACAAGTTCGGCCAGTCGTGGGGACGGTTCAGCGTCGCCATGCCCGACCCGTCCGCGAACACGGCGTCCGCGCTCGCGATCCAGTCGGCGCTGGCCGAGGGCAAGGGTCCCGTCACGGCCGAGTCGCTCAACTCGGAGAGCGCCAAGGCGAAGCTCACGAAGCTCGCGGCCACGGTGCCGCCGGAGGTGCCGCCGACGACGCGCGACGCGTTGCGGCGCCTGGGTGACAGCGCGACGGTCAACGCGGCGGGCTTCAGCGTCACGCCGGTGTCCGAAGTGGACCTCTACAAGCACAACACCGGCAAGGAAGCCCCGTCGAAGCCGCTCGTGGGCGTGCTTCCGGTCGGACCGGCGCCGGTGGCGGACTTCCCGTACATCGCGCTGGGCGGCTCCGAGGTCGGCGAGGCGGAGGAGCGGGCGGCGCAGGCGTTCCGCGAGTTCATGACCGAGCCCGAGCAGCAGAAGATCCTGGCGA
This sequence comes from Lentzea roselyniae, assembly GCF_039537795.1. Lineage (NCBI taxonomy): Bacteria > Bacillati > Actinomycetota > Actinomycetes > Pseudonocardiales > Pseudonocardiaceae > Lentzea > Lentzea roselyniae. Next base: position 163,805 of record NZ_BAABBE010000013.1, on the reverse strand, counting down.
AGGGTGGGTTGCGGGTCGAGTCCACTCAGGACCGTCCGACGCCCTCCCCCGGCGTGTCCTGGGCCGCTGTCACGGAGAACCTCGTCGCCGCGGACGCGACCACCACGCAGCAGATCTCGTCGGCCTGGGCGTCGGCGGACCGCGGTGGGCAGGTCGTGACGGTGCTGGCCGACGTGTCGACGTCGATGAAACCCCGGCTGGACAAGGTGAAGGCCGCGCTGCGCGGCCAGATCGACAGATCGGTGTCCGGGTCGTTCGGGCTCTGGGAGTTCGCGCGGGACCTCGACGGCGCCAAGCCCTACAAGCAGCTCGTCGGGACAGGGCCGGTGGCGGAGAAGCGCGACGCGCTGCGCAGGGCCGTCGACGGGCTCAGGACGTCCGACGGGTCTCAGCTCTACAGCTCGCTGGCGGCCTGCTACGAGGCAGCGCACGACGGCTTCGTGGCCGGGCGGGTCAACCGGGTCGTGGTGATCACCGACGGCACCTCGGACGGCGGGATCGACCTGGCGGCGTTGAAGAGCCGCCTGCACGGCAAGGACCTGGCCGTCAGCTTCATCGCCATCGGCGGTGAGGTCGACAAGGGCGCGCTGACCGACATCGCGCAGACCACCGGCGGTTCGGTGTCCGTGGTGGAGAACCCCGACGGGATCGAGGCGGCACTCGGCCAGGTGCTGTCGACGAACGCCTGACCGCGGTCAGAACGACGGAATCTGCTCCGGCAGGAGTCCTGCCTGGCGGAGCATGCCGTACAGGTCGGTCTCGCCCCAGAACTCCACGACGCGGCCGTCGTGGAGCCGGTAGGACTTGAGGCCCGACATGGTGAGGTCCTTGCCGCTGCGGTCGTGGGTGTAGGTGAGCGTGCAAGCCACGCTCACCCGGTCGGCCGCAGCGAAGAAGTCATCCACCTGCACGCGGCAGTTGGACAGTCCCGGAGTCAGCACCGCCTGTTCGGGGTGGTGCCGCCCGCGGACGTGAGAGGTCGCGCCGTGCACGAGGACGTCCTCGGCGACGAGCTCGGCGACGTTCCTCGTCTCGAAGACCCGGAGATAGCGGCGGACGACCTCGGCATTGCGTGTGCTGACGGCTTCGGCTGGGCCCGACATGAACCGACCGTAGCCTGCTCGCATGGGGGAACAACGTATATTGGTCGCTTCGATGCCTGCTGCTGCCGCGGACCGATGTGATGATCACCAATGGCGGGTGGGGTGGCGTGCTCGCCGCGGTCGAGGCGGGTGTGCCGATGGTCGTGGTGCCGGACTCGCTGGACAAGCCTCAGGCCGCGCGACGGGTCGCGCGGGCGGGAGCCGGGGTCGTGCGGAAAAAGCCCGAGCGGCTCAGGAACGCGGTGGACCAGGTGCTCGCTCAGCCGCGCCACCGGGTGCGCGAGCTGGGGCGCGCGATCACGGCGGCCGGTGGCACGGCCAGGGCGGTTGATCTGGTCGAGGAGCTGCTCAGGCGACGTTGAAGCGGTCCGGGTCCGGGCCGGTTCGCGTGCCGTTGTCCAGTTCGGCGATGACGGTCATGTCGTCCTGGGCCAGTTCGAAGTCGAAGATGTCGATGTTCTCCTTGATCCGGTAGGGCGTGACGGACTTCGGGATCACGACGTTGCCGAGCTGGATGTGCCAGCGCAGCACGATCTGGGCCGGGGTCTTGCCGTACTTCTCGGCGAGGCTCGTGATGTCGGGCTTGTGCAGCAACGCGCCCTGGGCCAGCGGGGACCACGCCTCGGTGACGATGCGGTGGGTGACGTGGACCTTGCGCATCTCTTCCTGCTGCAGCAACGGGTGCAGCTCGATCTGGTTCACCGCCGGGGTGGTCGGGAATTCGTCGAAGAGGCGCTGCAGGTGCCGCGTGTGGAAGTTCGAGACGCCGATGGCACGCACGCGGCCGTCGGCGTAGAGCTGCTCGAACGCGCGCCACGTCTCGGCGTAGAGGTCGCGTTCGGGGGTCGGCCAGTGGATGAGGTAGAGGTCGAGCACGTCGCGGCGCAGGCGTCGCATGCTCTCGTCGAACGCGCGCAGCGTCGAGTCGTAGCCCTGGTCGGAGTTCCACAGCTTGGTCGTGACGAACAGGTCGGGGACGCCTGCGATCGCGTCGCCGACACCGGACTCGTTGCGGTAGGCGGCCGCCGTGTCGATGCTGCGGTAGCCGGCTTCGATCGCGGTCGTGACCGCACCGGCGACCTGGTCCTCCGGCACCTGGAAGACGCCGAAGCCGAGTTGAGGGATCCGTACTCCGTTGTTCAACGCGATCAGCGGAACCATGCGCGTAGCTTCGCACCGTTGTAGACGTCCTGCATCGCCTTGATTGTCTCGACGAGTTCGTGTCTCAGTTCGACCGGAGCGACCACCTCCACGTCCGCACCGAATTTGAGCAGGTCAGCGACGGCGTGCCGGGTCGACTCGGTGGGGAAACCGAACTCCTGGCCCGGCTGCGGCGCGGTCTCCCGGACGACCCGGGCCTGGTAGCCGCTCAGCAGGTACTGGGTCTTGTCGAGGCCCGCCTGCGTCATGCGGACCGTGACGCGCTCGCCGTACATGCGGGCCTCGAACTGTTCCGACCACCGGGCCCAGTACCGGGCCAGGTCGAAGTCCGCCGGCCGGTCGAAGGTCTCCGGCAACGTGTCGAGCGACAGGACACGCGACACGCGGTAGGTGCGGCCGCTGCCGACGAAGTACCAGGTGCCGGCCTTCACCACGAGCCCGTACGGGTCGACCTCGCGCTCGACGGTCTGGTTGCCCCACCGCTGGTAGGTCATGCGGATCCGGCGCTGCTCCCAGACGGCGTCGGCGATCGCGGCGAGGTGCTCGGCGGGTTCGTCGCCGCGGAACCACGTCGGGGTGTCGAGGTGGAAGCGCTGGCGGATCTGCTCGGCGCGGGTGCGCAGCTCGGTCGGCAGCGCGGCGAGGAGCTTGAGCTGGGCGGCGGCGGCGAACTCCTTCAACCCCAGCTCCTCCGCCGGACCGGGCAGGCCGGCGAGGAACAACGACTGGGCCTCGCCGGTGGTGAGGCCGGTCAGGCGGGTGCGGTAGCCGTCGATCAGCTGGTAGCCGCCGGTGGGGCCGCGGTCGGCGTAGACGGGGATGCCGGCGGCACCGAGAGACTCGATGTCGCGGTAGATCGTGCGGGGCGAGACCTCCAGCTCGGCGGCGAGCTCGTCCGCCGTCATCCGGCCCCTCGACTGGAGGAGCAGGAGCACCTGGATGAGCCGGCTGGACTTCATCTCTCAAACCTGACACGAACTGTCAGGAATCGCCAGCAGAGTGGTCCGCATGAAGGCAACCGGAACCATCGAAGTGAAGAGCTGGGACGAGAAGACCTGGGACGGCCGCCCGTACCAGGAGGTCGAGGGACGCAAGCTGACCGAGGCGCACGTCCAGTTCGCCTACGCGGGTGATGTCAGCGGCGTCGGGAACTGCCGGTACCTCATGTCGTACGGCGACAACGTGGCGTGGACGACGGCGATCGAGGAGATCACGACCGACGACGGCACGCTGGTGTTGCGGCACGTGGGCGCCTATCGCACCAGTGTGGAGGCCGTGATCGAGATTCTGGACGGCACCGGGGCCTACGCCGGCGCGCGAGGTGCGGCGACGATCGACTGGGCGGAGGATGGCAGCGCCACCTACACCCTGGAGTACGAGGTCTGACCATGACCAACGCCCCCGTCTACGACGCGACCAAGCAGCGGATCACCGAACTGGTGCGAGGCCGGGATCCCCAGACGCCCGTGGCGGCGACGCCCGGCTGGTCGGTCAAGGACGTGGTGGCGCACCTCGCCGGCGGTCTGCGCGACTTCGTGGACCGCCGGTTCGACGGCGTCGAGTCCGGTGAGTGGGGAGAGCGGCAGGTCCGCGACCGCCGGGCCAACACGCTGGACGACGCCTTCGCGGAGTGGGACGCGAACCGGGAGCTGGCCGAGCCGTTGTTCGACACCCCCATGGGGTCCGTGCTGATCTCCGAGGTCGTGCAGCACGAGCACGATCTGCGGGCGGCGCTGGGTGTGCCTGGTGACCGGGACGGCGTCGCCGTGCGGTCGGCGTTGACGAAACCGTTGCAGCAGCTGGATCAGCGGATGCGGGAGAACGACGTGCCCGCGTTGCGGATCTCGCTGGAGCACGGGGACCGGGTGCTGGGGCACGGCGAGCCGGAGGGGACGTTGCGGACGACGTCGTTCGAGCTGATGCGGGCCATCGGCGGGCGGCGGTCGGCGGATCAGATCAAGGCGATGGACTGGGACGGGGATCCGGACACCTGGATCTCGTCGCTCGCGTTGTTCGGACGGCACCGGCCGGAGCCCTTCGAGGAGTGAGACCATCTGCCGGTGAACGACCAGACCTGTCAGCGGTGCGGTGAGCCGGTCGAGCTCGACCAGGAGGACTTCGAGCTGTTCGAGCGCATGCACCCGGAGTGCTTCCACTACGCGTTCGAGCACGACCTGACCAAGCCCGGCCTCAGCGTGGACGAGGACTGCGGCGACCCCGCCTGCCCTTCCGGCGCATAGGAAAAAGGGGCGCACCCCCGAGTGCGCCCCTTTCACCAGACCGGATCAGCTGCCGTACGCCGAGAGCGGCGGGCAGGAGCAGACCAGGTTGCGGTCGCCCTTCGCGCCGTCGATGCGGCGGACCGGCGGCCAGATCTTCGGAGCAGAAGTACCGGCCGGGTGGACGGCCTCCTCGCGGGTGTACGGGTGGTTCCACTCGCCGACGGTCACGCAGGCCGCGGTGTGCGGGGCGTTGCGCAGCGGGTTGTCCTCGACGGGCCACTCGCCGGCGCCGACGCGGTCGATCTCGCGCTTGATGGCGATCATGGCGTCGATGAACCTGTCGATCTCGGCCAGGTCCTCGGACTCGGTGGGCTCGACCATCAGCGTGCCGGCGACGGGGAACGACATCGTCGGGGCGTGCAGGCCGTAGTCGGCGAGGCGCTTGGCGACGTCGTCGACCGTCACGCCGGTGGCCTTGGTGATCGGGCGCAGGTCCAGGATGCACTCGTGGGCCACGAAGCCGCCCTCACCGGTGTAGAGGACCGGGTAGTGCTCGTCGAGGCGGCGCGCGACGTAGTTGGCGGCGGCCACGGCGGTCAGGGTGGCGCGGCGCAGGCCGTCGCCGCCCATCATGCGCACGTAGGCCCACGAGATCGGCAGGATCGACGCGGAACCCCACGGGGCGGCGCTGATCGGGCCGACACCCGTCGCCGGGCCCGCGGTGGGCTGCAGCGGGTGGTTCGGCAGGAACGGGGCGAGGTGGGAGCGGACGCCGATCGGGCCGACGCCGGGGCCACCACCGCCGTGCGGGATGCAGAACGTCTTGTGCAGGTTCAGGTGCGAGACATCCGAGCCGAACTTGCCGTAACGCGCGAGGCCGATGAGGGCGTTGAGGTTCGCGCCGTCGACGTACACCTGGCCGCCCGCGTCGTGGACCAGGCCGCACACCTCGCGGACCGTGTCCTCGTACACGCCGTGGGTCGACGGGTAGGTGATCATGATCGCGGCGAGGTCGTCCGCGTGCTCCGCGACGGTCTCCCGCAGGTGGCCCATGTCGATGTTGCCCTTGTCGTCGCACTTCACGACGACGACGCGCATGCCGGCCATGACGGCGGACGCGGCGTTGGTGCCGTGGGCCGACGACGGGATCAGGCAGACGTCGCGGTCGGCGTTGCCGTTCGCGCGGTGGTAGGCACGGATCGCCAGCAGACCGGCGAACTCGCCCTGCGAACCGGCGTTGGGCTGCAGGGACACCGCGTCGTAGCCGGTGAGCTCGGCCAGCCAGGCCTCGAGGTCAGAGACGATCTTCAACAGGCCTGCGGCGTCCTCGACGGGCGCGAAGGGGTGCAGCGTCGAGAACTCCGGCCACGTGATGGACTCCATCTCCGCGGTGGCGTTCAGCTTCATCGTGCAGGAGCCGAGCGGGATCATGCTGCGGTCGAGCGCGACGTCCTTGTCCGACAACGCACGCAGGTAACGCAGCAGCGCGGTCTCGGAGCGGTGCGCGTGGAAGACCGGATGCGTCAGGTAGTCGGACGTGCGGCGAAGGTCTGCCGGGATGCCGTCCGCGGTGTCGGCGTCGATGGCGTCCACATCGGACCCGGTGACCCCGAAGGCTTCCCACACAGCGACGACGTGCGCCCGCGTGGTCTTCTCGTCGCAGGCGATCGCCACGACGTCGGCGTCGACCTGGCGCAGGTTGATGCCTGCCTCGCGCGCCTTCTCGACGATCCGGGCGGCCTGACCCTCGACGCGCACCTGGACGGTGTCGAAGAACTCGCCGTGCACGACGTCCAGACCGGCCTCGCACAGGCCCGTGGCGAGCACGGTGGCCATGCGGTGCACACGGGTCGCGATGGCGCGCAGGCCCTCGGGACCGTGGTAGACGGCGTACATGGAGGCGATCACGGCCAGCAGCACCTGCGCGGTGCAGATGTTCGACGTGGCCTTCTCGCGGCGGATGTGCTGCTCGCGCGTCTGCAGCGCGAGGCGGTAGGCCAGCGAGCCGTCGGCGTCGACGGAGACACCGACGAGACGGCCGGGCAGCTGACGCTCCAGCCCGGACCGGACGGCCATGTAACCGGCGTGCGGGCCACCGAACCCGATCGGCACACCGAAGCGCTGGGTGGTGCCGATGACGACGTCCGCGCCGATCTCGCCCGGCGCGCGCAGCAGCGTCAGCGCGAGGAGGTCGGCGGCGACCACGGCCTGCGCACCGGCGGCGTGGATCTCCTCGACCAGGCCGGCCTGGTCGCGCACCACACCAGACGCGCCGGGGTACGAGAGCAGCACACCGAAGAAGTCACCGCCCAGGCCGAGGCCCTCGATGCCCTGCGACAGGTCGGCGACGACGATCTCGATGCCCAGCGGCTCGGCGCGCGTCTCGATGACGGCGAGCGTCTGCGGCAGCGTGTCGGCGTCCACGACGAACTTGTTCGACTTGGACCGACCGGCGCGGCGCACCAGCGTCATCGCCTCGGCGGCGGCGGTCGACTCGTCCAGCATGGACGCGTTCGCCACCGGCAGGCCGGTCAGGTCGCCGACCATGGTCTGGAAGTTCAGCAGCGCCTCGAGGCGGCCCTGCGAGATCTCCGGCTGGTACGGCGTGTACGCGGTGTACCAGGCGGGCGACTCCAGCACGTTGCGCAGGATCACGCCCGGCGTGACGGTGTCGTAGTAGCCGAGACCGATCATCTGCGTCATCGGCCGGTTCTGGGACGCGAGCTCACGCAGCTCGGCGAGCGCCTCGGTCTCGGTGGCCGGGGCGGGCAGGTCCAGCACGAGGTCGCGCTCGTGAATGGACGAAGGCACCGCGCGCTGCGCCAGCTCCTCCAGCGACCCGACGCCGATGACGTCGAGGATGCGCGCGAGTTCGGCGGGGCGCGGACCGACGTGGCGGTCGGCGAACGGGGTGCCGTGCTCGAGAGCGGCGAGCGGAATGCGGTCCTGCGACATCAAACGCCTCCGGGGGCTGCGGGCACACGTGTCCTGGTGCCCTCCCCGCTCTGTCCGTACCCCGAGGGGCGCCTGAGAGGTTCACCCCGGCGCGAACCAGGGCTTTCACCGTCGGCGGGACCGCAAAAAGATCTTCAGCGGTCCACTTTCCAGAGGCGTCTCGCTCACGCGGTCCTGGATGCCTGAGAGGTTCCCGGGGAGGGACTTGCTCCTTCGGCGCCGGGTTCGAGGCCCGGTCTCTCCCGCCTGAGTTCAGCGACTACCCGCGAAGAATACCCGCAGGTGGCCCACCTAGTCCCCAGGGACGCGACCTACGTCTCAACAGCGAGATCGCGCAGCACCCTGCCGACCGGGTCGAGCAGGTCCTCGCGCACCGCCACCAGCAGGTGCGAGGTGCCCACCACGTCGTCCCCGCGCTGCGCCGCGACGAGCTTCGCGCCCTCGACGAACCGCTCGACCCCGGCACCGGACGCGGCCGGCAACGCGGCCGGGTCCACTCCTGCCGCCCGCAGCGCCGCCGCCCCACCGGACTCGAACTCCGGCCGCAACCACTGCCCGGCGGCCGTCAGCTGGTCGTCGACCGTCAGCACCGCCGCCACCAGGTCCGCAGCCGTGGCTTCCTGACGCCCGGCGGCCACCGCGAGCCTCGTCGCCTCGTTCCGCACCACGGTCAGCACCGGTCCGCCCAGACCCTGGCTGCGGGCGACAAACCGGATCAGCCAGCGCACGTAACCGCCACCGGTGTCACCCTCCAACGCCCCGGCCTTGCGCAGCAGTCGCACGGCGGGAGCCTCTTCCGGTTCCGCGGCTTTCCGCACTGCTTCGACCGTGGCCTCGACATCCACACGCAGGACGGTGAACAGTTCGGCGGCGCGTCCGTACTCCAGCGACAGCAACGCCACCGAGAGATGCGTCGTGGTCAGCACACCGTCGCCGGCCTCGGCGATCGCCGCACGCAAGCACTCGTCCAACGCCCGGCTGACCGGCAACGCGGGCTCGGCACCGGCGCGGTCGTGGGCTGTGCGCATCAGTGCGGCCACGCCGGGATCAGCCTCACAGGCGCCACCGTCGTCACCGGTCCAGCTCCTGGCCATCGCCTGTGCCCGAACCGACTTCACACCCAGTCTGCGGCCGGGGCCGATCGTGTCCGCCAGTGCGATCAACAGGTTCTCGGTGCCGACGAGGCCGAACTCCAGCCGGGACGCTCGCTGCACCGCGGCGGCCAGCACGTTCACGACCTGATAGGAGGGTGTGCAGATCATGCGCTCAACGCTAGAGAGCGGCACGATCGCGACGCTGCTGCCGACTGGCCACGAGGGACAGCCGGTCGGCCACGGTCTCTCAGCCGGTCGCGCGCTCCCGGCGGCGACGCGCCAGCTCGTCCTCCGTCATGGGAGCGATCTCGACGCCGTCCGCACGTTCGGCCGGGAACTCGTGGATCGTGCCGCTGATCTCCCGCATGGCGCCGGAGACCGCGATGCCGAACACGCCTTGGCCGCCCTGCAGCAGGTCGACGACCTCCTCAGGCGAGGTGCACTCGTAGACGGTCGTGCCGTCGGAGAACAACGTGATCTTCGCCAGGTCCTGCACGCCGCGGCGGCGCAGGTGGTCGACCGCGACCCTGATGTTCTGCAGCGAGACCCCGGTGTCCAGCAGTCGCTTGACGACCTTCAGGACCAGGATGTCCTTGAACGAGTACAGCCGCTGACTGCCGGAGCCGTGCGCCATCCGCACCGTCGGAGCGACGAGGCCGGTCCTGGCCCAGTAGTCGAGCTGCCGGTACGTGATGCCCGCGATCTGACACGCCGCGGGACCCCGGTAACCGACGAGCTCGTCCGGCAGCGAGGAGTCCGGGAACAGCTCACCCTGCTGCCCGGATTCGGCCCGAACGGGCGCTTCCTCGACCACGCCTGCCTCCCCTCGGAACGGCCACGAAACTCATGGCCGTCAAGCCGCTACGTCAGCTCACGCAAACCAGCGACGTCCACTCGAGTTCGACGGTAAGACCGGTCAGAGGGCAGGTCAACGCGACGCGCGGGGAGTGTCGACGCTCAACCTCAGGTAGAGAGTCACGCCGTCACCCGATGTAGGACGTTCAGGTGACGTTTAGTGATCGTTTAGCGGGCAAATTGTGCGGAAGGTAGCCCAAAAGAGCGACAAGCGGACGAGTTACGCCGGTGCCAAACAAGACGGACAGCGACACGCTTATGTGTCCGCTCCGCGACTGTGCTTATGTGTCCGCTCCGCGGAAGTCCTCGGGCGAGACCGAGTCGAGGAACTCGCGGAACTTCTCCACCTCGTCCTCCTGCTCGTCCGGGATGATGAGGCCCGCCTCGGCCAGCACGGACTCCTCCGCGTGGATCGGCACACCGACGCGCAACGCCAGCGCCACCGAGTCCGAGGGCCGCGCGGACACCCGCACGTCGCCGTCGAACACGAGTTCGGCGAAGAAGGTGCCCTCCTGCAGGTCGGTGATCCGCACCTGTTCGAGGTTGCGGCCCAACGCTCCGATGACGTCCTTGAGCAGGTCGTGGGTGAGGGGCCGGGCCGGGCGCACGCCCTGTTGCTCGAGTGCGATGGCCGTGGCCTCGACGGAGCCGATCCAGATCGGCAGGTACCGCTCGCCCTCGGTTTCGCGCAGCAGGAGGATCGGCTGGTTCTGGGGCAGCTCCACCCGGACGCCCACGACGCGCATCTCGCTCATCGGGTCTCGCCTCCCTCTGGACTCGTTGGGGAGTACCCGGTTTGTCTCCGAGCATCCCCCGGCGTATGCGTTCGACGCTACCCGCCAAGCGGGCCGTGTGCTCAATCGTTGCGGGCAGAACGTGATCAAGACGATTGACGCAGACCTGCTCTTACCAACAACGTGTGCAACGAGGTGAACAGGTCAGCCAATTCCCGGACCGTCTCGGGATCTGAGAAAGACTTCAGCAGAACCACCTCGTGGTCCGCCGCAGCGCGAACCGCGCGCAGCTGCTCGCGCTCGACGCCGAGTCCGGTCATCGTCCGGATCGTGCGGAGCGCGGTGATGTCATCGGTGGTGAAACGGCCACCGGGGCCCGCGCGCAGCAGACCGTCGCGTTCCAGCTGGGACAGCTGTTCCGCGCTGATTCCGGTCTGGGCCAGCAGGTCTGCCCGCGTCACCGAGCCGGAGTCGGCGGCAACCGCGCTGTCGAGCTGTTCGCGGATCACCTTGAGCGGCAGGTATCTGTCGCGTTGTGCGGACAGCACAAAACGCAGCCTCTCGACGTCCGCCACGGAGAACTGGCGGTAGCCGGAGGCCGTGCGTGCCGGGCGGACCAGCCCCTCCGCTTCCAGGAAGCGGATCTTGGAGATGGTGACCTCGGGGAACTCGGGGCGGAGCTGCGAGAGCACCGCCCCGATGCTCAGTACCCCGCGTTGTGGCCGCCCGGCCGTCACGCGTCAGGCTCCGGAGGAGCCAGGACCCGTCAGGAAGACGAGGCGGAACTTGCCGATCTGGACCTCGTCGCCGTTCGCGAGGACGGCCTGGTCGACCGGCTCGCGGTTGACGTAGGTGCCGTTGAGGCTGCCGACGTCGATGACGACGAACTCGCCGCTTTCCCGGCGGAACTCGGCGTGGCGGCGGGACACCGTCACGTCGTCCAGGAAGATGTCGCTGTCGGGGTGGCGTCCCGCGCTCGTCGTGTCGCGGTCCAGCAGGAACCGGGAACCGGCGTTCGGGCCGCGCTTCACCACGAGCAGCGCGGAACCGGCGGGAAGTGCGTCTACGCCGGCAACGGCCGGCTCCTGCGCGGGCGCCTCTGCGCCTTCGACCTCTGCGAGGAAGTCCGCCCGGAAGACGGAGGTCCGCTCCGGGGACTGCTCCGGCGGAACGCCTGGGCCGTCGTTCGTGCTCACCTGAGCTCTCCTCCTGCTGCTGGATCCGTCACTTCCGGTAAAACCTATCGTGTTCGAGTCGCCACCTTGAGCGCGGCTCCCCTTCCGGCCGAAGATCCGGCGAAAGATCGACGTCACTCCTTCTCCACCAAAGCCTTGTACCCGTCGGCGTCCAGCAGCCCTTCGATCGCGTCCGGGTCGCTCACCCGGAGCTCGACCATCCAGCCCTCGCCGTACGGGTCGCTGTTGACCGAGTCGGGCGTCTGCACCAACGCGTCGTTGATGGCGACGACCTCACCGTCGAGCGGCGAGTAGAGGTCGGACACGCTCTTGGTCGACTCGACCTCGCCGAACGTGTCGCCCGCGGAGACGGTGTGGCCGACCTCGGGCAGCTGGACGAAGACGACGTCACCGAGCTGTTCCTGGGCGTAGTCGGTGATGCCGACGCGCACGGTGTTCTCGCCCGTGCTGGCGACCCACTCGTGCTCCTCGGTGTAGCGAAGCTCCTCGGGAATCAACTGACTGCGCTCCTCGTGCTGAACCTGTATGGGGTGATCTTTTCACGCGGCCTTGCCGGGAGTGACCCGCAGGGCCAGGAAGAACTGGTAGACGTACAGCAGCGCCGACCACAGGTAGAGCGCTCCGCCCCAGACCGTGAACGCGTAGGCGAACGGCTGGGCGACCTGCGCCCAGCCCGAGTCGCCCTGTGCGAGCAGCAGCAGGGGGAACGCGTACAGCAGGTTGAAAGTCGCGGCCTTGCCCAGGTAGGTGACCTCGAACGGGGCCCAGCCGCGCCCGCGCAGGATCAGCAGGCAGATGCCGACGACGACCTCTCGGCCCACGAGCACGAGAGCGATCCACAGCGGGACGATGTCCCTGACCACGAACGCCAGCAGCGTGCAGAACACGTACAGGCGGTCGGCGGCGGGATCGAGCAGCGCGCCCAGCTTGCTGGCCTGGTCGAGCCAGCGGGCGAGCTTGCCGTCCAGCCAGTCGGAAAGCCCCGCGAAGACGAGAACGAGCAGCGCCCAGCCGTCCGCGCGGGGTCCGAGCAACAGGTACAGGAAGAGCGGAACACCGGCCAGCCGCAACACGCTGAGCAGGTTCGGAATCGTCAGCAGGCGATCAGCCGGATCACGCACACCCGCACTCTAAACGAGTGACTGCGCACGGGCTGCCGGATGGCGTCACGGCACGCGGTGCGACTGGTTGCGGGTCTGGTGCGCGGTGTTCGGTTCTTGCGGGGTCGAGCTCAGGCTGTCCGGGTGAGCGTCCAGCCGCGGCGCTGCATCTCGGCGCCGGTGATGGCGTGCGGGCGGCCCCGGTCGTCGCGGCCCACCCAGCGAGCGCGGAAACCCTCGAGCACGTAGGCGTGCCCCCGGCTCCACACCACGCTGCACGGCGTGGTGGGCAGCGCGGTCTGCATCTCTGCGGACTGCTGCGGCTGGGTCTCCATGGCGGTTCTCATTTCAATCCCTCCGTGACACCAGGGATGTCGCGCACCGGGGCTCCGGTGTTATCCCTGAGAACGAATTCTGTCGGACTGTGGTTCAGAACACGTGTCCTGTTTGGGTCCTTAGCGTTAACTGGGCCGAACGGCGCGCCGAGCTGTTCGGGCCCGAAGCGGAACGGAAGAACGGGTCATTGCTCACGCAACCGTTCGTCGTACGACGACGACCGCACAACGTTTGCGACGTATCGGTCTGGCCTAACCTCCGCGGATGGAGCAGGTGAAGTTCGGTGGCGAGCTGATCTCGCGGTTGATGACCCACCTGTGCGAGCGGCTGGACGGCTGCCTCGGCGTCGGGCTGAGCGTGTGGCCGGACGGCGCGCTGCTCAGGGCCGTCGGTGTCGCGGCGGAGCTGGACCAGGCGCAGGTGGAGGGGCGGGAGGGACCGCTCGTCGACGCCTCACGCGACGAACGGCAGGCCGCCGGGAAGGTCGGCGGTCTGGACGTCGTCGCCGTGCCGGGCAGCTGGGGCGACGGGGGCCCGGTGGTGCTCACCGTGTACCTGGACCACGAGCCGGAGGCCGAGGACCTCAAGGCCATCGAGGAGATCGAACCGCTCGTCGCCACCGCCGCCGCGGTGATCGAGTTCTGCGCCGGCGAGGTGCTCAGGGCCGACCAGATGGTGCGGATGGTGCAGCACCGGCGCTACATCGAACAGGCCAAGGGGCTGCTGATGGGAGCGCGGCCCTGCCCGCCGGGAGACGCGTTCGAGCTGCTCGTGCGCGCCAGCCAGCACGCCAACGTGAAGCTGCGGGACGTGGCGATGGCGCTGGTGCTGGTGGCCTGCGGGGAGCTGGAGGACGCCGACGACATGTCGATGCCGCCGAAGATCGCCTACGACACCGCGCAACGGTTGTGGGAGGCGCTGCACGTTTGAGTCACCCTCGTGTTGGGTATGGACCCCTCGACCTGTCATGTGATGCGACCTCTCCCGTACGGTGAGGGCGCAGCGGTTGAGCCAGCAGCCGCGTCGGGGCCGCTGCAGTGGCGGCTCCCTGGGTGCGAGAGGGAGAACATCGGTGACTGTGCAGGACCCGCGAGCTGAGCAGACCATCGCACTGTCGGCGAGCCAGCCGGCGGCCGGTGCCACGGTGCTCGCCGTGTCCGGCGAGGTCGACATGGTGTCCGCGCCCGCGTTGCGCGACGCCCTGGTCAACGGCCTCGAGGACGGCGGCACCTTCGTAGTGGACATGACCGGCGTGACCTTCCTCGGATCCGCCGGCCTGGCGGTGCTCGTGGAGGCTGCCCGGTTGGCGCCGCAACATTCCGCGACTCTCAAGGTCGTGGCCACCGCACGGGCCGTGACGCGGCCTCTGGAGGCCACGGGCCTTGGTGAGGTGTTCAGCGTGCACGAATCCGTGGACGCCGCTCTCAGCGTTTAGTTCAGCGTTCAGTTCATCCGAATGGTGAGGCGGTTTCCCGCCGCCTCCAACGCCTCGGAGACCGTGTGGAGCGCGTGCTGGACTCCGCCTGTCTCCTCGCCGAGCTCGGTGAGGTCGACGGTCAGCGGCACGGTGCCACCGCGCGCCGCCGTGGTCAGGGTGCGTCGCAACGACGGACCGGCCTCGGCGGGCACGTTCCTCCGGATGACCGCGACGACGCCGGAGGAGGTCTCGTACACGTGCACTTCGCAGTCGGTCGCGGCCGGAGACCCGAACGGCACCGGCGAACGGCCGCGGCGCAGCCGCACGGTCGTGCCTCTCGACGAGCGGTCGATCACGACGTCGTCCACGCTCTCCCGCATGAGCAGAAGTCCTCGGCCCCTCGTGGTGAGCGCCGGCGGCGGTACACGCCACTGGCCGTGGTCGGTGACGTCGATCGCGACGGCGCCGTCCTTCCCGATCCGCGCGCGGACCTCGATGGTGCCCGTGGCGGGCGCCGGGTACGCGTGTTCGACCGAGTTGTTGACCGCTTCGCTGACGGCGAGAACGAGGTCGCTCGCCTCGTCGTCACCAAAACCGCTTTCCCGCAGCCACTCGCGCAGCTGGTGCCGCAAAGGCGCCACTTCGCGTGCGTCCGCGGGGAAGCGGAGGGACAGGAAGTCCTCGTGCACCAGCACAACGCTCCTCCCCTGGATTGCCTCTGCCAGGTGATTTCCCTGCGGCTCGGACCAATACACGTGTGAAACGAGAACAATTCGGGTACGGCAATGACATGCCGGCCTTCAGCAGAACGGACTACAAGGTGGGTGTGACGCAATTGTCAGGGGTCGAACTGCGGATGGCCGCGGATCCCACGCAGCTGTCCATCGTCCGCGCCGTCGCGGCGGACATCGCGATGAGGCAGGACTTCGACCTCGACTCGATCGAGGACCTGAAGCTCGCCGTCGACGAGACGTGCTCGACGCTGATCACACTGGCGGACTCGGACGCGGTGCTCAGCTGTCACTTCGCGGTCGACGCCGCTGGTGCGGTCCGGGTGTCGGCCCGCGTCGCAACGAACTCCGCCGGCGGGCCCGACGAGGGCAGCTTCGGCTGGCGCGTGCTGACCGCGCTCGTCGACTCGGTGAAGACCAGAGTCGAGGAGACCGAAGGGGTCGTGGTCCACATCGACCTCGTGAAGTCCTCGGCAGGGGCGGTGGATGCGTGACGGGCTCGGAGGAGGCGACCAAAACCTCCCCTGCCGAGGAGAAGAAGACCTCGCAGGGCGGTGATTACGACCACCTGGCCCCGCTGTTCGCCGAGCTCGCGCAGACCCCTGAGGGGCCGTCGAGAGACGCGCTGCGGGACCGGCTCGTGACCGAGCACCTCCCGGTCGCCCAGCACATCGCGCGCCGGTTCGGCCATCGCGGTGAACCGCACGAGGACCTGGTGCAGGTCGCGACGGTCGGCCTGATCAACGCGGTCGACCGGTTCGACCCCGACCGCGGCTCGGACTTCCTGTCGTTCGCCGTGCCGACGATCATGGGCGAGGTCAGGAAGTACTTCCGCGACTCCAGCTGGTCGGTGCGCATGCCGCGCCGGCTGAAGGAGCTGCACCTGGCGATCAACGCGGGTACCTCGCGGTTGTCGCAGCAGCTGGGGCGGGCACCGACGCCGTCGGAGCTGGCCGAGCACCTGGGGCTCTCGCGCGACGAGATCCACGAAGGACTCGCGGCCGGAAACGCCTACCAGAGCGCGTCTTTGGACGACATGCTGATGTCGGAGGACTCGTCGATCTCGCTCGGTTCCACGATCGGCGAGGAGGATCCCGAGATCGCGATGATCGAGCAGCGGGAGGCTCTGCACCCGTTGCTGCAGAAGCTGCCGGAGCGGGAACGCAAGATCGTGATCATGCGGTTCTTCGGGAACATGACGCAGACGCAGATCGCGCAGAAGGTCGGGATCTCGCAGATGCACGTCTCGCGGTTGCTCGCGAAGACGTTGCGGCAACTCCGAGACGTGCTCGAGGAGTGAGCCGGAGTTCCGGCACGGTCACGTCTCGCCGCCGCCGCGGCGATGCGATCGGGGCTTGACTTCGAGGGATTTGCGAGACGTTCGCACCCGAGGTCGAGCCCCGATCGCAAGAGCGGGTGGCTGCGTCGGACCGGTGCCGACGGGCTTTTCAGGACGCCACGCGGACGCGGCGCCGGGTCGCAGCGATGATCTGGCGCCGCTCGTCCTCCCCCATGCCGCCCCACACGCCGTAGGGTTCCTGGGCCTCAAGGGCGTGCTCGCGGCACTGCTCGAGCACCGGGCAGTGCGCGCAGATCGCCTTGGCCTTCTCCTCCCGGGCGGCGCGGGCGTAGCCGCGCTCGTTGTCCGGGTGGAAGAAGATGGCGCTGTTCTGGCCGCGGCACAGACCATGCATCTGCCAGTCCCACACGTCGGTGACCGGCTTGGGCAGACGGGTCGTGCAGGTCATCGCGACTCCCTTGGCTGGGCGGAAGAGTTGCGATCACTGCGTACCCGTGGTCTGACCAGCGGTAAACCTGTTAGGCCGTGTCCTGCAGGTCTCGTTCGCGATAGTCGCGGCCGAGGGGCCTGGGACCCTCATCGAACGGACCTGCAGGACACGGCCTAAAGCCGTTCAGGTGCCCCGATGCCCAGCAACGACAGGCCCAGCGTGAGCACGCGTGACGTGAGGGTGAGCAGGTGCAGGCGTGAATCCTGAAGCTCCTGGGACTCCGCGGTCGCCACGGGGCAGTTGTTGTAGAACGTGGAGAACGCCGTCGCCGTCTCGAACAGGTACGTCGTGAGCTTGTGCGGGGCGAGCTCGTCGATGGCCGCCTGGATCGCCGTGGGCAGCTGCAGCAGCTTCAGGGCGAGGTCGCGTTCGGCCTGCTCCTGCAGCACGAGCGGGGCGTCCGCGGGGGCCTCGCGGCCCACCTTGCGTCCGATGGAGAGGATGCGGGCGTTCGCGTACTGGATGTAGACGGACGTGTCGCCGGTGGTGGCGAGCATCTTCTCCCAGGTGAAGACGTAGTCCTTCTCGCGGTCGTTGGAGAGGTCCGCGTACTTCACCGCGCCGAGGCCGATGGTGCGGGCGAGCTGTTCCTTCTCCGCACCCTCCACTTCGGACGTTTCGGGCATGACCTTGTACGAGTTCTCGATCGCCTCGGTGAGCAGGTCGATGAGCTTGATGGTGCCGCCCGCGCGGGTGCGGATGGTCTTGCCGTCCGAGCCGAGGATCGTGCCGAAGCCCGTGTGCACGGCGGTGTGGGCGTCGTCGAGCCAGCCGGCCTGCCTGGCGGTGGCGAAGATCATCTGGAAGTGCTGGGCCTGCGGGGTGCCGACGACGTAGATCAGGTCGTCGACCTTGCGGTCGCGCACCCAGTAGCGGACCGTCGCGAAGTCCGTGGTGGCGTAGCCGTAGCCGCCGTCGCTCTTGCGGACGATCAGCGGCAGCCGGTCGCCGTCGCGGTTGGTGAAGCCGGGCGGGAACACGCACAGGGCGCCGTCGCTGGTCTCGACGAGGCCCTTCTGCTGCAGCTCGGTGATCGTGTCGGCGAGGTAGGGGTTGTAGAAGCTCTCGCCGTAGTTGTCGGCGGCGGACAGGCCGATGCCGAGCATGTCGTAGATCTGGTTGAAGTGCCGCTGCGACTCCGCGACCAGCTCGTTCCACAGGGCGAGCGTGTGCTCGTCGCCGCCCTGCAGCAGCACGACCCGGCGGCGCGCGCGGTCGGCGAAGCCCGGCTCGTTGTCGAACTTCTGCCGCGCCTGCTGGTAGAAGGCGTTGAGGTCGCTGATCTCGTGATCGGCGCCGTGGCCCTCGTCGGTGAGGTGCTCGATGAGCATGCCGAACGGCGTGCCCCAGTCACCGAGGTGGTTGTGCGGGATGACCTCGTGGCCGGCGAACGTCAGCAGCCGGCAGAACGCGTCACCGATGATCGTCGAGCGCAGGTGCCCGACGTGCATCTCCTTGGCGACGTTCGGGCTGCTGTAGTCGATCGCGATCCGCCGCGGCTCGTCCGTCGTGGGCACGCCCAGCCGGTCGTCGGCCAGCAGGCGCGCGGTCTGCGTCTCCAGCCACTCGCGGCGCAGCTTCAGGTTGATGAAGCCGGGGCCCGCGATCTCCGGGGTCTCGAGCGCGTCGGCCGCGTCGAGGTGCTCGACGATCAGCGCGGCGACCTCGCGAGGGTTGCGGCCGACCTTCTTGGCGAGACTCATCGCCACGTTGCACTGGTAGTCGGCACCGTCTCGGTTGGACGGTCGGATCAGCGCTTCCTCGGCGGTGATGTCCACGTCCAGAGCGGCGCGCAATGCCCGCGCGACCCGCTGGCCCAGTTCGAGCCCGACATCCCCACGCAGCACTGAACCCACCTTTCACCCGCGGCTTTGAACCCAGTATTTCACCAGCGTCCAAGCAGTAACGCACCGCCGCCCACGAGCGCCGCCAGACTCACCGCGCCGAAGAGCGTCACCCAGCCGAGCGCGGGCACGCCGGTCAGCCAGGCGAGCTGGTCGGCGTCCGACCGCGGTGCCTGCCGGCGCCACCGCTTGACCTGCAGTTCCCACACCGGCCGCACGCCGCCGAGCAGCAGGAACCACGCGAAGACGTACGCGGCGGTGTCCCTGACCTCGGGTGATGCGTAGAAGGAGACGAAGAAGAACGCGCCGCCGGTGACGATGATGGACAGGACGCCGAAGACGTTGCGGATCATGATCAGCATGGCGGCGAGGAAGCCGATGCTGATCCAGAGCATGAGCTGGATCTGCTCGTTGGTGATGAGCACGGCGGCGCCGAAGCCGAGCAGCGACGGGGCGATGTAGCCGGCCAGGGCGGTGAGGACCATGCCGGGTCCGCGGGGCTTGCCGCGCGAAACCGTGAGGCCGCTGGTGTCGGAGTGCAGCTTGATGCCGCTGAGGCGTCGTCCCGTGAGGACGGCCACCAGTGCGTGGCCGCCTTCGTGGGCGATGGTGATGACGTTCCGGGTCACCCGCCAGAGCCCGTGCAGCGCCACGGCCAGGAACGCGGCGAGCGCGGTGCCCCAGGTGATCACGACCTCATGAGTCAGCTCCGGCATCGGGACATCGAAACAGACGCGCCGTGAGAGCCGCATGTGGGCTCTCACGGCGCGCGTGCTCGGCAGGGGGTCAGTGCTTGATCTTGTCCTTGCTCACGCGGTCGGTCTTGGGATCGACCACGGCCTGCTCCTTGGTGATGGGCTCGCGTTCCCTCGGGCTGACCGTCGGGTCCATCTCCTCGATGCGGTGTTCGCGGGCCGGCTCGTCGCCGGCGTCCCGGAACGCCGCCGAACGCTGCTGGGGCAGCTCCGGCTCCTCGTCCTCCTCGATCAGCTTGCGGCGCGCGGGCACCACCGCGAGCAGCAGGCCGAAGAGCGCGAGGCCGAGGTGCAGCCAGTTGTCGTTCGTGTTGAGCGCCAACGGGTTGCCGAACTCTGACGCGGGGTTCTGCGCGAGGATCCCGGTGATCATCAGGCCCCAGACGAAGAGCGCGCCGTAGCCGGCGAACAGCAGCCACCCGTACAGCCGGGCGAGGCCCGACCCGAGAGCCATCAGCAGACCGAGCACGCCGATGGCCACGTGCACCAGGTTGTGCAGCGGGTTCACCGAGAACCCGAGCACGAACGAGTGGGTGGACCAGTCACCGACCCCGGTGCGGGTGAAGCCCACGACGCCGAACACGATGAACGCGATACCGGCCAGCGCGGCCAGAATCTGCACCGGTTGCAGACCGGCGACCTTGACAGTGACGCGGTGGGTCATGACGCCCTCCAGGCTCCGTACTTGTCGCTCGGCTGACTACCCCGCGTCAGCTTTCGTCAAACCGTTCACCGAAACGTCCGGCATGCCATTACGTGGCACGACGACATTGCGTTTGCCGATGTGCACCACATGGGCTCTCGCAGGGTTCACGAGAACCGTGATTTCGGCGTTCTGCTCGTTGTACGCGCGGACCTCGACCTGTGCGCCGCGGGCGGCGGCATTGCGCAGAGCCGCGGCGAGCATGTCCAGGTTCCACGGTTTGACGAGCCGGAACTGGAACTCGTCCACGTTCAGCACGGCCCAGAGCTCGTGGTCGGTGGGTGGATCGGTCGGATTCATCGCGAAAATCCCCTCGGTGGTGGGCTCCGGGCGCCGCGCCCACCGCTCGGCGCCCGGAATCCTGTTGCGGCGTGTTGTCACGGGAGCTGGGTCACGACGTACGGGACCTCGTAGAACGCACCCGCCCCGGACACCAGCTGCTCCTTCGAGGCGGTGCGGCACGGCACGCGGAACGAGCCGATGACGGTGTCGACGGCGGGGTCGTCCTCGACGACGGACACCACCACGAAGCCACCCGGCGCGATGAACTCCGTGATCTGGTCGGCGTTCCCGAGCTCGCTGCCCTCCCGCGTCTGGCCTTCCGTGAACGTGCGCGTGCTCGTTCTCTCGTCACCGACCCGCAGGTAGATTTCGTCCGTGGGCGTCTCCTGCAGGTCGCGCGCCTGAACTTCGGTGATGCGCAGCTCGCACGAACCGGCCATGGGTGCGACCTGTGCGTGCGACGTTCCCGTGGTGGCGGCGGCGATCCCGCCGGCAAGGGGCAACACGGCTGCGATGCGCTTCAGGTTCAACTCGTTCTCCTAGGTCGGGGTTTCTGTTGCCCCTCAAGGAGAACTCATGTGCCGCCACCCGCACATCTGTCGCATTACCTAGGTTTGGTCGCGGGCGATGCGCGCCGCCTCCGACCTGTTGCTCGCACCGAGCTTCGCCGGCACGTGCAACCCGACGGTCCGCACGCTCAGCACCAGCTCTTCGGCGATCTCCTTGTTGGTGCGGCCCCATCCCAGCAGTTCCAGCACGTCGCGCTCGCGAGGGGTCAGCGTGCCGAGTTGTGGTTTGTCCTTGTGCAGCAACGGGACTCGCAGCTCCGCAGCGGCGTCCTCCGGCCTTCCCGCCCACCGCAACGCCTTCGCCCGCTCAAGTGCTTCCCGCACGTTCCCTTAGGAGTCGCGGCGGAACTCCTAGATACGGCCCGGCTTGCGCCCGATGCCCGAGTACGCCCCCGGCACCACGCACGGCGCCTCGATCGACAGCCCTTCCATGAGCTGCTCGACCGGTGCCGGATGCGACACCACCAGGAACCCGCCCGCCGGTAACGCGTGCCGGTACCGGCGCACCACCCGACCCTGTCCCGTGGCGTCGTCGACGTATCTCAGGACGTCGATCATCAGCACGGCGTAAGGCTCACGGAGGTCGAGATGGGACATCACGCCCGGATGCCTCAGCACCTGCTCGGGGCGGCGCAGATCGGCCTCCACGGCGCACGTCCGCGGTTCGCCGCGCAGCAGGCCACGCGCGAACGTCACGGTCACCGGGTCCGAGTCCACGTAGACGACGCGGGCGTCCGGCAGCGTCTGGTGGGTCGCACCGCACGTCGGGATGCCGGAACCGAGGTCGAGGAACTGACGCACGCCCGCCGCCCAGCAGTGGCGGACGGCGTGCCGGAGGAACAGCCGGTGCGCCCTGGTCACGAGCGGCAGCTCCGGGTCGATCCGGACGGCCTGTTTGGCGAACGCCCGGTCGGCGGCGTAGTTGTGCGCGCCGCCCAGATAGAAGTCATGGATCCGTGCGGCGTTCGGCCGACGTACGTCGACCTCGTAGCGTGCGAAGGCGGGGACCGCAGCCATTCGCAGAGCGTAACTGGCGCCTAGACCATTCGGGCGAAGTTTTGGGAAGATTCTTTGGGCCCGTCTGAGGCGGGCGGGCCCGGTCCACCCCACACAGACCGGGCCACGTAGCGCGTACGGGGATCGAACCCGTGTTTCCGGATTGAGAGTCCAGCGTCCTGACCACTAGACGAACACGCCAGGAACGAGCATTGATACACAAATGCTCGCAGAGATTAGAAGAAAATGTACTAGCTGGTCACGGCTTTGAGGGCGCTCCGGCCCATTCCTCTGCGGTAATCATGGAACAATGATGACCGAAGGGCCGCACACCTCGCAAAGGAATTAATCGAGCCACGTCAGCGAGAGCCACAGCGAGGCCCTCGCGTCGGCCGAACCAAGATCACGGCCGAGCAGCCGTTCGACGTGGGCGATGCGGTGCCGGACGCTGTTGCGGTGCACGCCGAGCACCGTCGCGGCCCGGTCCCAGCTGCCGTGCTGACCCAGCCAGGCTCGCAGCGTCTCGATCAGTTCGGGGCGTCCGAGCAGTGCCGCGAGCTCGCGGCGGGCGAAGGCGCGCGCTGCCACCGGGTCCACCAAAGAGGACAGATCGGACGCCGGGAACGCGGGTGAGCCGGTGGCGAGAGCACGCGGCAGCAACGCACGAGCCTCCGCCACCGCGCTGTCGATCGCGGACGTGGAGGCGGCAGCGGGCTCGGCGACCGGGGACGACACCCCGACCGGTCCCGACACCGCGAACCCCGCCGGCACCAGCGCCAGAAACTCGTCCTCCGCCTTCGACACCAGCGGCCCGTACCGCTGCGCGAGCACGTCGTAGTCCGCTCGCGACTCCCCCGCCACCGCCCGGTACGGCCCCGGTCCCAGCACGCCCGCCAGCCCGGACACCTCCGAGCGCAGCACCGCCGACGCCGCGAGCCGGGCGATCTGGCCGCGTTCGCTCTCCACGTCCCGGCGCAGCAGCCCGAGCAACGCCAGCGCGACCGCGACGACCGCCCGTTCGGCGGCGGACAGCGGGGCCGGACGTCTGACCACGAGGACCGCGGACTCGACCGGGTCGAGCGTCACGTGGTCTTCCCCCACCTGGGCGGAGGCCGAACGAGGTCCCGTACCGGACGCGACACGTGCCACGAGAGAGGAGACGTCTTCGGGTGCGTTCCGAGCGTCGACGAGGTCGGCCCGGCAGTTCAGGACGACCGCGAGCGTGGTCAGCACCGACTCGACGGGACGGACGCGGGTCGCCGCGCGGGTCAGGGCGCGCTGGCTGTCCGCGAGCATCCGCTGCTCCCGCACGGCGATCTCCGCGAGCAACGCCCCCAGCGCCTGCGACACCGCGAGGAACGGCGTCGACGGCGGCACCTCCAGCAGCGGCATCCCCTGCGCCGCACAGGCTTCCACCAGCGACGGCGGCACGGTCGGGAACTCCGGCTCGACGCCGAACCCGATCGCCGAGACACCGGACGACACCAGCCCGGCGACGTACGCGGGCACGTCGGACGGGAACCGCACGCCGGCCGTGAGCAGCAGCTCCTCTCCGACCAGGTAGGGCGTCGGGTCCTCCAGCTCGGACACGTGCGCCCAGCGGATCGGCCGGTCCAGCCCGTCGGCTCCACACAGGACCGTCAGCCCGAGATCGACTCGCGCGACCAGATCCTTCAGCGGGACGGTTTGCACAACCATGGTCGAACGATTGTGCAGAACAACCACTTACCAGCGCCAGTGCGCGTTCCTACTGTGACCTGCAACCCAAGGAGGTCCGACAGTGGCTCTCGACTACGCGGTGATCGCCGCCTACGTGCTCGGCATGATCGGGATGGGCTGGTGGGGCATGCGCCGCGCCACCACCAAGAGCGAGTACCTGGTCGCAGGACGCAGGCTCGGTTTCGGCATGTACTCCGGCACCATGTCGGCCGTCGTGCTCGGCGGCGCGTCGACCATCGGCGGTGTCGGGCTCGGCTACAAGTTCGGCATCTCCGGCGCCTGGATGGTGTTCGCGATCGGCCTCGGCATCCTGCTGCTCTCCGCGTTGTTCGCGCGCAGGATCGTCCGGCTCAAGGTCTACACCGTCTCGCAGATGCTCGATCTTCGTTACGGCGGCAACTCGTCGATGGTGTCCGGCGCGGTGATGTGGGCGTACACGCTGATGCTCACCGTCACGTCCACGATCGCCTACTCGACCATCTTCAACGTCCTCTTCGGACTGCCGAAGACCGTGGGCGTGATCATCGGCGGCAGCATCGTGGTGCTGTACAGCGTTCTCGGCGGCATGTGGTCGATCACGCTGACCGACATCGTGCAGTTCATCGTGAAGACCATCGGCATCCTGTTCCTGCTGCTGCCGATCTCGCTGTTCGCGGCGGGCGGCATCGACGGCATCCAGGCGCGGCTCGACGACCCCGCGATGTTCGACGTCGGCAACATCGGCATCAGCACGATCATCACGTTCCTGCTGATCTACGTGTTCGGCCTGCTGATCGGCCAGGACATCTGGCAGCGCGTGTTCACCGCGAAGTCGCCGAAGGTCGCGACGTGGGGCGGGATCACGTCCGGGCTCTACTGCCTCGTCTACGCGGTCGCCGGCGCGTTGATCGGCACCGCGGGCAAGGCGCTGTACCCCGACATCGCCAACAAGGACGAGGCGTTCGCGACGATGGTGGAAGGCCTGCTGCCGACCGGTGTGCGCGGGCTCGTGCTCGCGGCCGCGCTGGCGGCGATGATGTCGACGTCCTCCGGCGCGCTCATCGCGTGTGCGACCGTCGCGGCCAACGACATCTGGAAGCGCAAGACCGACGTGCACTCCAACCGGATGTTCACGCTGGTGCTCGGCGTGATCGCGATCGGCGTCGCGGTCGCCCTGAACGACGTCGTGGCCGCGCTGACCGTCGCCTACAACATCCTCGTGGGCGGTCTGCTCGTCGCGATCATCGGCGGGCTGGTGTGGAAGCGCGGCACGCGGATCGGCGCGATGGCGTCCATGGCGGTCGGCGCGCTGACGGCGATCGCGTTCATGGTGATCGACGGCGTGCTGGCCGACTCCCCGATCTACTACAGCCTCGGCGCGTCGCTCGTGACCTACGTGGCGGTGAGCCTGGCGACGCCACCGACCCCGGCCGAGGTGCTGGCGGCGTGGGACCGCCGGGTGGCGGGAAAGGCTGACGAAGAAGAGGAACTGGTGAACGCATGATCGGCCCCGTCGACTCCTCCCAGGTCCCGCGCTACGCGGGACCGGCGACCTTCGCCCGGCTGCCGCGCCTCGACCAGGTGGCGCACGCGGACGTCGCGGTGGTGGGAGTCCCGTTCGACACCGGCGTCTCGTACCGGCCGGGAGCGAGGTTCGCGCCCACGGCCGTGCGGGAGGCCTCCCGGCTGCTGCGGCCCTACAACCCCGGTCTGGACGTGTCACCGTTCGAACGCGTCCAGGTCGCGGACGGCGGGGACATCGCGGTGAACCCGTTCCACATCGGCGAGGCCATCGAAACGATCGAGGGTGCCGCTTCCGAACTGCAGCGCGAGGGCACGCGGCTGGTGACGATCGGCGGTGACCACACGATCGCGCTGCCGTTGCTGCGGGCGGTGTCGCGGATCCACGGCCCGGTGGCGCTGCTGCACTTCGACGCGCACCTCGACACGTGGGACACCTACTTCGGCGAGCCGTTCACGCACGGGACACCGTTCCGGCGCGCGGTGGAGGAGGGCATCCTCGACACCGAGGCGATCTCGCACGTCGGCACGCGGGGACCGTTGTACGGCAAGAAGGATCTGGAGGACGACCGGCGGCTCGGGTTCGGGATCGTCACCTCGTCCGACGTGATGCGGCGTGGCGTCGACGAGACCGTGGACGCGTTGCGGCAGCGGATCGGGTCGCGGCCGTTGTACGTGTCGATCGACATCGACGTGCTCGATCCGGCGCACGCCCCCGGTACCGGGACGCCCGAGGCCGGTGGGATGACGTCGCGAGAGCTGCTGGAGATCGTGCGCGGGCTGCGGGGGCTGAACCTCGTGGGCGCGGACGTGGTCGAAGTGGCGCCCGCCTACGACCACGCGGACATCACGTCGGTGGCGGCTTCGCACCTCGCCTACGACTTGGTGAGTTTGCTGGCGCTGAAGGAGGGTCTGTGAGCGGCACACGCACCGCTGCGAACGACCCGGCGAGGCTGCTGGCAGCAGTTGGAGGACGCCTGAGCGGCACACGCACCGCTGCGAACGACCCAGCGGGGCTGCTGGCGCCTGGGGAGGGAAAGTGAGGACCGGCGGTGACGTCGTCGTCGAGACGCTCGAAGCACTCGGCGCCCACACCGTGTTCGGCATCCCCGGCCAGCACGCCCTCGGGCTCTTCGACGCGCTTCGCCGCTCCGACCTGCGGTACGTCGGCTCACGGACCGAGGTCAACGCCGCCTTCGCCGCCGACGGGCACGCGCGGATCACCGGTTCGGTGACGCCGTTGCTGGTGTCGACCGGGCCCGGCGCGTTGCAGACCCTGGCCGGGCTGCAGGAGTCCGCGGCCGCGTCGGCACCGGTGCTGGGGATCTCGTCGCAGATCCCCTCCGCCGGGCTGGGCGGGGTGCGGGGCGGGTACCTGCACGAGCTCACCGATCAGCTGGCGTCGTTCCGGGACGTGGTGAAGCACGCGCGGGTCGTGCGGCACGTGTCGCAGATCCCGTCGGCGCTGGCCGAGGCGTGGGAGATCGCGCTGACCGCGCCGTTCGGGCCGGTGTGGGTGGAGATTCCGCAGGACGTGCTGCTCGGGCCGGCCACGGTGCCGCCGGTGACGTCGGTTTCCTGGTCCGCGCGGGAGTTGTACCCGCGGCCGGAGCTCGTCGCGGAGGCCGTCCGGTTGCTGGACGGGGCTTCCCGGCCGGTGATTCTCGCCGGTGGCGGTGCGGTCAGGGCGTCGGACGAGTTGCTGGAGCTGGCCGAGAAGCTGCGGGCACCGGTCGTCACGACGTTCGGCGGCAAGGGCAGCTTCCCTTGGGAGCACCCGCTTTCCGCGCGGTCGTGGCTGGAGGACTGGCACACCACCGAGTTCCTCGCCTCCGCCGACGTGCTGCTCGTCGTGGGCTCCGGGCTGGGTGAGCTGTCCAGCAACTACCGCACGTTCCGCCCGGCGGGGAAGGTCGTCCAGATCGAGGCCGACCTGGGCAAGCTGGAGTCGAACTACCCGGCGCTCGGCATCCACGCCGATGCCCGGCACGCGTTGCGCGCCTTGACTTCCGGCGTGACCGCGCGCGCTGCGGACGGCGCCTCGGAGTCGCTGGTCAGCCGGCTGCTGGGGCTGGTGCGGGCGCGGCTGGCGGCGCAGGACCTGGAGCTGGAGCAGCAGGTGCTGTCGGCGCTGCGGTCGGCGGTCCCGGACGGCACACCCACCTGCTGGGACATGACGATCCTCGCCTACTGGGCCTGGTCGGCGTGGGATCCGCGCGGTGGCGCGCAGTTCTCCGCCCAGGGTGCCGGTGGTCTGGGTTACGGGTTCCCTGCCGCGCTGGGTGTCGCGGCGGCCGTCGACGGGCCCGTGCTGGCGGTGTCCGGTGACGGCGGCGCGATGTACGGGATCTCGGAGCTGGCCGTTGCCGCCCAGCACGGTTCGCGGGTGGTGTGGCTGATCGTCGACGACGGGGGCTACGGCATCCTGCGCGAGTACATGACCGACGTGTTCGGCCAGGCCACCGCCACCGAGCTGGCCAGGCCCGACTTCGTGGCGCTCGCCGGCGCGTTCGGGGTGCCCGCCACCCGCAGCACGCCCGAGTCGCTGCGCGAAGATCTCGCCAAGGCGTTCGCCGGGGACGGTCCGCACGTGGTGGTACTGCCCGCGGTGTTGCGCATGTTCGCCCCCACGCACCTGGAGCACACGTGATCGTCGCGAACTTCATCAACGGCACGGCTGTTTCCGCCGACGAGACCTCACCGCTGGTCGATCCCGCCGCCGGCGAGGAGTTCGGCCGCGCCGTCGTCTCCCGTGCCGCCGAGGTCGACGCCGCCGTCCAGGCCGCGGCCGATGCCTTTCCCACCTGGTCGCGCACCACGCCCGGCGAACGCCAGCTGGCGTTGCTGAAGCTCGCCGACCTCCTCGAAGCCAACGCCGAAGCGGTGGCCGACGCGGAGATCCGGGCGACCGGCAAGATCCGCGCGGTCGTGCTGGGCGAGGAGATCCCGCAGTGCGTGGACCAGATCCGGTTCTTCGCCGGTGCCGCCCGTGCGCTGGGCACCGCCGCCGCGGGTGAGTACGTCTCCGGCGCCACCTCGTACCAGCGTCGCGAGCCGGTGGGTGTGATCGCGCAGATCACGCCGTGGAACTACCCGCTGATGATGGCCGTGTGGAAGATCGCCCCGGCACTGGCGGCGGGCAACACCGTCGTGGTCAAGCCCGCCGACACCACGCCGTCGTCCACCGTGCTGCTCGCGTCTCTCGCCGCTCGGGTGCTGCCCGCCGGTGTGTTCAACGTGGTGCTGGGTGACCGCGACACCGGTCGGTTGCTGGTCGAGCATCCCGTCCCGGCGATGGTCTCGCTGACGGGCTCCACCCGCGCCGGCGTCGAGGTGGCCCGCAGCGCCGCCGCGACCGTGAAGCGCACGCACCTCGAACTCGGTGGCAACGCGCCGGTTCTGGTGTTCGACGACGTGGACGTCGCTTCCGCCGCCGAGGGCATCGTGGGCGCCGCCTTCTACAACGCGGGCCAGGACTGCACGGCTGCCACGCGCGTGCTGGTGCATTCGGCGGTGCACGACGAGTTCGTCGCGGCGCTGGTGAAGGCCGCGTCAGCGCAGGTTCCCGGCACCGACTTCGGCCCGCTGAACAGCGCGGCGCAGCTGGACCGCGTGCTCACGATGCTCGGCAGGTCGTCCGCCAAGGTCCACTGTGGAGGGAAGCGGTACGGTTCGACCGGTTTCTTCCTGGAGCCCACCGTGATCTCCGGGCTCGCGCAGGAGGACGAGCTGGTGCAGGAGGAACCGTTCGCACCGGTGATCACGGTGCAGTCGTTCGGCTCCGACGACGAGGCGGTCGAGCTGGCCAACGGTGTGCCGCAAGGTCTCGCTTCGTCGATCTGGACCCGCGACACGAGCCGGGCCGCGGCGCTGACGACGCGGCTCGACTTCGGCATCGTGTGGGTCAACACCCACGGCCTCGTGGCGTCCGAGATGCCGCACGGCGGGTTCGGCGCCTCGGGCTACGGCAAGGACCTCTCGATGCACGGGCTGGAGGACTACACACGCGTGAAGCACGTGATGATCGCTCACTAGGCCAGTCACAACCCGCCGACTTGACCTCCAGTTAAGTCGAGCTCATAGCGTCAACGGCATGTTCGCGATTCGGCAGTACGAGTTCGGCCCGGCGGAGAACCTGCTCTTCGAGGAGGTGCCCGATCCGGAGCCCGCCGCGGGCCAGGTCCGCGTCACGGTGGCCGCGGCCGGCGTCCACCTCGTCGACACGACCATCCGCAAGGGCGGGTTCGGCCCGGTCGAGTTCCCCATGACACCGGGCCGCGAAGTGGCCGGCGTCGTCACGGCCCTCGGCGACGGCGTCTCCCCCGAGTGGCTGGGCCGCCGCGTCACCGCACACCTCGGCCAGGCCAACGGCGGCTACGCGGAACTCGCCGTCGCGAAGGTCGAGTCGCTGCACGCCCTTCCGGACGAGGTGTCGTTCGAGGCCGCGGTGGCGATGATCGGCACCGGCCGCACGGTGGTCGCGGTGCTCGACGCGGCGAAGCTCACCAAGGACGACGTGGTGCTGGTGACCTCGGCGGCAGGCGGCATGGGAGCGCTGTTCGTGCAGGAGGCGCGCAACATCGGAGCGCAGGTCGTGGGTCTGGCCAGCGGCGAGAAGCTCGATCACGTGATGGACAACGGCGCGGACGCCGCCATCGACTACACCCGGCCGGGGTGGGCGGACGGGATCAAGGACATGACCGTGGTGCTCGACGGCGCCGGCGGCGAGGTGGGCGCGACGGCACTGAAGACGCTGGGGCCCGGCGGCCGGCAGATCATCTACGGCTGGGCGTCCGGGAGCATGACGCCGATCAGCACGGAAGCGTTGTTCGCCAACAGCCTCACGGCCACGGTCGCGCTCGGGCCCGGTCTGATGCGGCGTGGGTTGCGAGCGCTGGAGGACGAGTCGATGGCCGGGCTCGCGAGCGGGCGGTTCGTGCCGCTGGTCAACCCCGCGTTCGCGTTGAAGGACGCGGCGAAGGCGCACGAAGCGCTGGAATCTCGTGCCACGGTGGGGAAAGTGGTGCTCAAGCCGTGACGCCGGGATAGCGCGCGGCGAGGTCGGCCAGGTCGTCGACCAGCGGCAGCAAGTAGTCGCGGTACTCCGCGTTGCCCTCGCTGTCCGCCAGTGCCGCCGCACGAAGGTCCGTGACGATCACTGCGCGATGGCCACGGGGTCGCGGTAGTTGTTGCCGTCGATCACGGCCATCTGCCAGCCGCCCCAGTCGGCCGCTTCCTTCAGCGCGGCGGCGTCCGCCTCGTCGCTCACCCGCTCGGCCAGCACGCCGAGCACCCAGCCGAGGGTGCTGCGCTGGAGGGAGCGCGACTCGTCACCGATGTAGATCGTTGCCGGCGTCGGAGGAGGATGGAGGGGCCGCCCACCGGACGGCCCCTCCTTTTTCACCCCTCGGTCATGCCTGTACGGGCACCTCGACGAACTTCTTGCCCGCGAAGTTCTCGACCACCACGGACTTGACGTCGTTCGGTGCCACGAGGGCGGAGCCGTCCAGGTTCGTGCCCTCGGCGGCGCCCTTCTTGGACACCACCCAGGAACCGGCCTCCTGGCGGCTGCCGTCCTTCGCCACGACGAAGATCCGGCACTTCTCGCCCTCGGGAATACCGTTGATCGACATGTTCGTGCGCACCCAGCCCGCGGCGGGGACGACCTTGACGGTCATCGACGCCTTGGTCACCGGGTCGGTGAAGGTGGCGAGCCTGGTACCGGTCGGATCCGGAGCCACCGACGGCGTGGGAAGGGCCGTGGTCGCATCGGGCGACGTGGCCTTGCCGACGAAGACACCGGCGCCGAGCACCAGAGCGGCGACGACTGCCGCCGCGGCACCGAGAGCGAACTGACGACGCCGTGCGACGCCGCCTCGTTCCGCGCGCACCTGACGAAGGGTGCGCTGCAACAACAGATCGCCGCCTTCCGGCGGTCCGTCGAGCATGGCCTCCGGCGGCACCTCGCCGAGGTAGGCCTTCATCGAACGGAGTTCATCGAGCTCACGCGTGCAGTCCGGGCAGGATGCCAGGTGCTCGTCCATGGCGCGCACCTCCTGCTCGTCCAGTGCTCCGAGAACATAGGCACCGAGCAGCTGCGGGTCGTGCTGCGTGGTCATCCGGCCACCCCCTTCAGTGCGACCTGTTGACCGACGAACGTCTCCCTCAGGGCTCGCAACGCGTAATACGATCTTGATTTCACAGTGCCCGGTGGTACTCCGAGCGCTTCCGCCGCCTCCGTCACGCTGCGGCCGCGGAAGTAGATCTCCATCAGCACATCGCGGTGGTCGGAGGACAACCGGTCAAGCGCCTCCAGCACCACCACCGAGTCGACCACCTGATCGGCGTGGTCACGTTCGATCGGTGGCGTCGCCGGAGACTCCGCCACCTCCTGCGGGCGCGCCGCCTTGGCCCGCACCCTGTCGGTGACGATGTTGCGCGCCACGGTCAGCAACCAGCCGCGCACCGATCCCTTGCCGTTCACGAGGGCGTCGGGATGGCGCCAGGCTCGGACGAGGGTCTCCTGGACCACGTCCTCGGCAGCCGCCCGATCGCCGGTCAACCGCGTCGCGTACGCCAGCAGCGCCCGACCGTGCTCCTCGTAGAGCGACCGGATCAGTGCCTCGTCGGCCGCGGTCTCCCGTTTGCGGGAGAACAAAGCCGCCATCCACCCACTCCTCCCCGCCCGCGAACACCTCTTGCGGGCGTTCTGTTCAAGACCTCAGCCGACACACGAGCGAAAGCGGGCTTCGGTTCAAACAGGTTTCGACGAAAAAGATGGAGCGGATGCTAGCGGCTGCGGTTGAGGTGCCCGACGAGTTCACTCATCTGCGCCTCCGGCATCACGTTGATGGCCATGGCGTGGTCGGTCGCCGGGTCGCGCAGCTCCTCGGGGAAGCTGTCGATCGCGAACGGGCGGCCCGCGGGAACGTCGTACCCGACGGTGACGCGCAGGTGCGGGATCGGGAACGTCTTGGGCGGGCAGACTCCGCTTTCCAGCGGGAACACCACGTGCGAGCGGTGGGAGGCGCTGTCGGTGTTGTTGCCGTCCCAGCAGCTGCCGAAGTCGAAGGTGCGCAGCGTCGTCGCGCTCCCGCACAACGGGTACCGCGTCGTGTACCGGCCGGGCTGGTCCGAGCACCCCCACCTGGCGCGGGTGTTCGGGCCGTAGTCGCTGGTGAACGCCGACGGATCACCGGTGATCATGCGCAGGAACCGGGGCATCGGCAGCACGTCGCTCACCGGGCTGCCCTCGTACCGGATCTCCACGCTCCTGGGCTTCAGCACCTCGCCGGCGTTGCCGTGCACCCCGCCGCCCTCGGCGTGCACGTCGTGGCCCGTGCCGTCGGTCAGGCGCAGCACCGGCCAGTAGTAGGTGGAGAGGTCGCCCTTCTCGCACGTGCTGGTCGCGGCCGCGAGAGAGTCGTTCGTCGACATCGCGTTGGCCGACCTGTTGCCCACGTACTCGTGCGTGTGGTGTGCGCCGAACGGGATTCCAGGTGACACAACGGGGTTGTCCGCGTTGAGGTGCCGTTCCTCGTTCGTGCCGCAGCGGATGACCACGCTGGGCGCCTTCGGCTCGTCCAGCACCTGGTCGAGCTCGCTCACGTACTGGTCAGCGGCGCGTTCGCCGCTGGACGTGCCGCACAGCAGGACCGCCGAGAGCCCGATGACGAGAACCGAGACCACCGCGACTGCGACGGTCATCGGTTTGTTCGGGGCCACACCCACAGCTTGCCAAGCGGATCACGGAGATGACAGGGCACTGTCTCACTTCGGCGGTCAGCGAATTTCCGGTCGGTAGCGTCGCCGGTGGCACGGTGAGCGTGTGGCCCGGACCTCGGCCGGGCCACATCACTAGTTCGCGGTCACCAGCGGCTCGTGGTGGTGGTTCACCACGCTGACCCCGGCGACGTCGCCCGCCCGCACCATCGCGGACCCGGCCAGCGTCACCTCGCCGGCGTGCGCCCGCCAGGAGCCCGCGGTGAAGGTGCGCCCGTCCTTCGTGTGCACGACCAGCCAGCAGGCTTCCCCGTCCTGCACGCCGTCGACGGTGGCGACCAGTCTCAGGCCGCCCTCGGTGTCGGTGACCTTCACGGCCAGGTGCGCGCCGGCCGGCGAGGTCCCCTGCAGGACGCCGTCCGTACCACCGACGCCGAGCCCCTGGCCCAGCCAGACGCCGCCGGCCAGCACGCCGGCGACCACGAAGGTCGAGGTCAGGGCCGTGATGCGCCCTCGGCGTCGCACGGCCAAGTGTCTCTCCTCGCGAACCGTGCCCAGCGTGCGCTGCAGCAGGTGGTCCGCGTTGCGCGGAGGACCGTCCAGTGCGGCCTCCGGTGGCAGTTCTTCCATCAGCATGTCGATCTCGTTCAACTCGTTGGTGTCCAGGACGTTCGGTGCCATGCGCTGGCGGACGCGGCAATGGACACGTTTTACGCGGAACGACTCACTCATTTCTCCTTCTCCAGTCCCGCGCAGTTGCGGTGACCGACACCTTCAAAACGAGCGTTCGAGGAACTTGGTTCAACGCAGATACACAGACGTTGCCCAGCCCACAGGAGTCGCTTGACCTGGGCCTCTGGCAGCTCCTAGGGTCTCGTATATGATGTATGACCGAGCGGAAGCGCCTCCGGCGTCGCGCACGGACTTCGTTCTGGAATCGATCAAAGAAGCGATTCTCAACGGAAAGCTGAAGCCCGGTCAGGCGCTCGTGGAAACAGATCTCGCGGCCACGCTCAACGTCTCCAAGACGCCGGTGCGCGAGGCGCTCAAGACGCTCGCGGGATCAGGACTCGTCGTGATGAGTCCGTACAAAGGCGCCGCGGTCCGCACCGTCGACGCCGAGATGGCCGCTTCCGTCTACGACGTGCGGATGCTGCTGGAACCCGAGGCGCTGCGCCGCGCGGTCCTGCTGGCCGCCTCGTTCGACGAGGCGGCTTCGGCGCTGGAGGACGTCCCCGACCTGGCCCGGCGCTCGCTCGCCAACCGCCGCTTCCACCGCGCCCTGTACGCCGGGTGCGGCAACCCGTTGATGATCGAGATCCTGGACGGCCTGCGCGACCAGGCGGCGCTGATCACCGTCGCCGGCTGGGGCATCTGCCCGACCTGGGACGACGAGGCTGCCGAGCACCGCGCGATCCTGGCCGCCGCCGTGCGGGGCGAGGGTGACCTCGCCTGCGAACTCCTCCGCCGCCACATCCAGACCTTCGCCGACCGAGTAGTTGAGGAGCTTCCCGATGGCGTTCGATGACCTCTCCGAGCGGCTCGCGTCAGTCGTGGCGATCACCGTCACGCCGTTCGACGCTGACGGCGCGATCGACGAGAAGAACTACGCCGCGATCGTGGACCGGATGGTGGAGGGCGGCGTCTCGGTCGTCACGCCGAACGGCAACACCAGCGAGTTCTACACGTTGTCCGCTGCGGAGACCGAGCGCGCGCTTTCCATCACCGTGGACGCGGTCGGGGACCGTGCCGCGATCGTCGCCGGTGTCGGGCACGACGTGGGGACCGCCGTCGCGGCTGCCCGGTTCGCTGATCGGGCGGGCGCGAACGGGATCATGATCCACCAGCCGGTGCACCCGTACGTCTCGCTGGACGGCTGGGTCGACTACCACCGGGAGATCGCGTCTTCTGTGCCCGAGCTGAGCGTGGTCCTGTACGTGCGGAACCCTCGGATCGGGGGCGCTAAGATGGCCGCCCTGGCCGACGCGTGCCCGAACGTCGTCGGCGTGAAGTACGCGGTGCCGGACCCGGTTCGCTTCGCCTCGGTGGCCCGCGACGCCGGGCTGGACCGGCTGACGTGGATCGCCGGGCTGGCCGAACTGTCGGCGCCCGGCTACTTCGCGGTGGGGGCGACCGGGTTCACGTCCGGGCTCGCGAACGTGGCGCCGCAGCTGTCGGTGCAGATGTTCCGTTGCCTGCGGGCCGGCGAGTTCGGTGCCGCGATGGAGCTCTGGGAGTTCATCAGGAAGTTCGAGGAGCTGCGGGCGCTCAACGAGTCCGCGAACAACGTGTCCGTGGTGAAGGAAGCGCTGGCACAGCTGGGGTTGTGCCGCCGGGACGTGCGACCGCCTGCTTCCGTGCTGGCGGAGGCCGACCGGTCTGCCGTCGGTGTGCTGCTCAACTCGTGGAGCCTGCTGTGAGGCTGCGCAGCGCGGAGTGGTTCGAGGGCGAGGGGTTGCGGGCGTTCTCGCACAACGCCCGCATGCGCCAGCTGGGCATGAACCCGTCCGAGCACCTCGGCAAGCCGGTCATCGCCATCCTGAACACGTGGAGCGGCATCAACCCGTGCCACATGCACTTGCGCGAGCGGGCCGAACAGGTCGAGCGCGGAGTGTGGGAGGCGGGCGGATATCCGCTGGAATTCCCGGTTTCCACGCTGTCGGAGACGTACCAGAAGCCGACGCCCATGATGTACCGCAACATGCTGTCGATGGAGACGGAGGAGATTCTCCGCTCCTACCCGGTCGACGGCGCGGTGCTGATGGGCGGCTGCGACAAGACCA
This sequence comes from Lentzea roselyniae, assembly GCF_039537795.1. Lineage (NCBI taxonomy): Bacteria > Bacillati > Actinomycetota > Actinomycetes > Pseudonocardiales > Pseudonocardiaceae > Lentzea > Lentzea roselyniae. The sequence continues at coordinate 128,238 of NZ_BAABBE010000013.1, read as the reverse complement.
CACCGGCGTTGCTGATGGGTGCGGCTTCCGCCGGCCTGCCCGCGGTCTTCGTGCCGGCCGGGCCGATGCTGCGCGGCAACTGGCGTGGCGAGAAGCTCGCGTCCGGCACCGACATGTGGCGGTTCTGGGACGAGAAGCGCGCGGGGACGATCTCCTCCGGCGACTGGGCGGAGATCCAGTCGGGGCTGGCCCGCTCCCCCGGCACGTGCATGACGATGGGCACGGCCTCGACGATGACCGCCGCCGCGGAGGCGCTCGGGCTCACCCTGCCCGGCGCGTCGTCGATTCCGGCGGTCGACTCGGCGCACTACCGGATGGCGGCGGCGTCGGGCATGCGGATCGTCGAGATGGTGCGCGAGGGACTGACGATCAGCGACGTGCTGTCCGCGGAGGCGTACGAGGACGCCATCCGCACCGTGCTGGCGCTGGGCGGCTCGACGAACTCGTGCATCCACCTGATCGCGATGGCCGGGCGGTCGCAGATCTCGTTGTCGCTGGACGACTTCGACAGATTGTCACGTGAAGTGCCCGTGCTGGCATCGGTTCAGCCCGCCGGGTCTCATCTGATGGAGGACTTCTACTACGCGGGCGGACTGCGCGGGTTGTTGTCGCGGTTGCGGGATTCGTTGCACCTCAAGCGGATCACGGTGACAGGGCGGACGTTCGGAGAGGACCTCGAAGGCGCCGAGGTCTACGACTCCGCGGTGATCCGGCCGCTGGACGACCCGATCTCGGCCGAGGCCGGACTGGCGGTGCTGCGCGGCAACCTGGCGCCGGACGGTGCGGTGATCAAGTACGTGGCGGCTGATCCCTCGTTGTGGAAGCACACCGGACCCGCCGTGGTTTTCCGCGGGTACAAGGACTTGCAGGCGCGGATCAACGATCCTTCGCTCGACGTGACGAGGGACTCGGTGATCGTGCTCGCGGGTGGAGGACCCAAGGGCGGGCCCGGCATGCCGGAATACGGGATGCTGCCGATCCCGGACAAGCTGCTACGCGAGGGAGTCCGGGACATGGTGCGCGTGTCGGACGCGCGGATGAGCGGAACTTCTTACGGCGCTTGCGTTCTGCACGTCGCACCGGAGGCGCACGTTGGCGGTCCGTTGGCGTTGGTGCAGGACGGCGACCTCGTGACGCTGGACGTCGAGGCGCGCGTGTTGCGCGTGGAGATCTCCGACGAGGAGATGGCACGGCGGAAGGCCGCGTGGACGGCGCCGCCGCCGAAGTTCGAACGCGGGTACGGCGCTTTGTACTACGAGCACATCACTCAGGCGAACGAGGGTTGTGACTTCGAGTTCCTGTCACGGCCGGGAGTGAACCCCGAACCCGACGCCCACTAGTGCCTCCTGCTGCCAGTCGGCCGTCCCGAGCAGCTGACCGCGCAGGTAGGCCGTGGTGAGCCGCTGCACGGCCGCGACCCGCTCCGGGCTTTCGTCCGTGGTCTCGGCGACGTCGTACCCGGAGACGCCGCCGAGGCCGTGATCTCCGCCTTCGAGGATCAGCAGGTCCTTCGGGGCGGGCGCGAGGTGGAACGGGTCCGTGTGCCACTCCGGCCCGTTGACCGTGAGGTGCTCCGAGGCGTCCTTGTCACCGGCGACCACGAGGGCCGGGGTGGTCATGTCGCTGAAGTCCGAGGTCACCATGAAGGAGTAGTTCTCCCGCACGAACTCGGTGAGCCCGTCGCCGCGCCCGGTGGCGCCGAGCAGCACGCCCGCCCTGATCCGGTCGTCCTTGAGGCTGACCCCCTCGGTTTTCATGCCCAGCAACAGACTCGCGGTGTGGCCGCCCATCGAGTGGCCCGCGACCGCGACCTTCGTGCGGTCGAGCCGGCCCTGCAGCTGGGGCACGGCCTTCTCGATCTCGTCGAGCCGGTCGAGGAGGTGCGACATGTCCTGGGCGCGTTCCTTCCAGAACATCGGCGCGCCAGGCGTGTCGGCGGGGAGGTTCAGGGTCCTGCTGCTCAGGTGCGTGGGCTGGAGGACGACGAAGCCCTCTTCCGCCCAGTGGTTCGCGAGCGGCGCGTAGCCGTTCAGCGAGGAAAGGTGGTTCGAGTAGCCCTGGCCGTGGGACAGCAGGATGATCGGCAACCCGCTGCCCTCGGTCGGCGCGGAGACCTTCAACTGCAGGTCAACAGGCCTTCCGGGGATTTCGAGCACGACAGGGCTCACCGTGAAGACGGTCATGACGTTCCCTTCGAGTAAGCTCACCACTTAAGTGGAGCGACGTTCCGGAACGATACGGAGCACTGTTCCGCTTTGTCAACGTCCGGGAAGGGAGGCGCTGTGCCACCACGCAAGCGAGCCGACGCCGTGCGCAACGAGCAGACGCTGCTCGCGGCCGCGGCCGAGGTGTTCGTGAGGTCCGGCGTCGACGCGCCGATCCGGGAGATCGCGGCCGAGGCGGGCGTCGGGATGGGGACGATCTACCGCCACTTCCCCACCCGCGCGGACCTCGTCGTCGCGGTGTACTGGCATCAGGTCGAGGCGTGCGCCGAGGCCGGACCGTCGCTGCTGTCCACTTCGGACTCGCCGTTCGCGGCGCTGCGGGCGTGGGTCGACCTGTTCGTGGACTTCCTGGTGACCAAGCACGGGCTGGCTCACGCGCTGCAGTCGGACAGCAGCGGGTTCGAGTCGTTGCACGCGTACTTCATCGACCGGCTGGGGCCGGTGTGCGGTGAGCTGCTCTCGGCGGCGGCTTCGGCGAGCGAGATCCGGGCCGATGTGCAGCCGTACGAGCTGATGCGCGGGATCGGCAACCTGTGCATCGGACGGGACGACGATCCGCGCTACGACCCGCGCCGGTTGATCGGACTGCTCCTCGACGGACTCAGAAGATCTTGACGAGGCGGTCGATGCCGTCGGGATCCCGCACCACGAGTTCCTTGCCCTCACGCATCTCCGCTTCGAGGAACTCGTAGAGCTGCACGGCCCGGTTCACGATGTCGACCTTCTTCATGCCGGTCCGCGCCTGGAGCTTGCCCAGCGCGGCAGCCGAGTCGGCGATCAACGCGACGTTGACGCGCTCGACGACGGCCGGCTTGTCCTGCTGAGTCTCCTTGGCAGCTCCCATGCACCCATCCTCGCAGATCAACACATCCCTAGCCACTTTTTGACACAAAAAATGTGGCGAATCGGTTGCCATGCCGCGTGTGACCGGCGCTATGCTTGCGGCGGACCGTGCGCAAGCCGCGTGCGGCGGGCCGGAAAAATGGGGGTCGTCCGGCCTGCCGACGTGATTGCGCGACGTGGCGTTTGGCTTGTGAGCGCCACCGAGGTCCCCCGGTCGCCGCGCTCATGGCGGGTGCAGGTTGGTGCCGGGTGGTGAGGAGAACATCTGCGATGACAGGTGTTACAACTCCGGACCTGGGCGAGCCGGAGCCGAACGAGGAGCCTGGCGACACGGCGCAGCTGCGCATCGAGTTCGATGACAAGGCCGTGGACGTGAGAGGACCGTCGAGCCGGTTGCACGAGTTGACCGACTCGATGTCGCTGACCGTTGCCACCGTTGGTGGTGCGGCCGGTCCCACGCTGGCGTTGGGAGCACTTCCCGAGGGAACACCGGCGTGGGTGACGGGAGCCGTGGCCGACGCGCAGCTGGTGTTTCTGGCGTACGTGGTCACCACGATCTTCGTGCGCCGCAGCCGGCGGACGCGGTCCGCCTGATCCTGAGGGGCGCTCCGCACGGGGTGCCCCTCAAGGCTTTTCGGCGTCTTCTTCCTCGGGCTTCCGATCGGTCTTCTTCCGCTTCTTCTTGCGCAGCCAGACGAAGAACGTCCCGACCGCACCAACGATCACCGGCACGCTGAGACCCGTGATCGCACCGTAGTCCTTGACGAACTTGCCGAAGCTGTAAGGGAAGTTGACGTCGACCTCGACCTCATGGGCGTAGGTCCGGTAGTGGATGGGGACGCCGCCGGCGTCCTTGGCGACGTACAGCACGAAGTCGAGGCGCAGCTTCCCGCTCTTCTGCGGGCGGACGTCCCAGGCCCACTCGGCGTAGTCGCGGTCGGGCAGCTCACGCTGACCGTCGTCGCCTCCGACGCGGGTGATCTGGAAGTCCGGGCCGCTGAGGTCCGCGGTGAGCGCGCTGCCGACCTTCGCCGGGGCGACGGACACGCTGCCCGTGCCGGGCAGGCCAGAGGTCAGGTCGGGCGGGGCCTCCTCGCCGACGACGCGGACGGTGACGCGCTGGACCTCGTTGACCCGCATGGGAGACGGGGCGCGGTAGACGACCTGGCCGTCACGGAGGCGGAACGTGGTCGTGGTGGGCGTGGCGGCGTCGGTGGTGGTCGTGGCGGTGCGGGTCGGGATTCCGGACGGCTTCACCGTCGGCGTCGGGAACGGCGTCACCGGCACGGTCGTCGGCTTCACCGTCGGATGCGGATCCGCTGTCGGCTCGAAGTTGAGGTAGACCAGGGTGCCGGCAGCCGTCAGCGCCGCCGCCACGAGACCGGTGACGACGACCAGCGTGTTTCGCCGGGCCATCGGAGTCACCTCCTCCGTATCCCAGGTCGATCCCCCGCACGTCGCCGTTACGCGGGGAAGCCCCCGGACGAGGTGTCCGGGGGCTTCCGTTTCCGGCGCGGTCCCTAGTTCAGCGCCACCTTGAGAATCCTGGTGTTGCTGTTGCCCGCCGTGGAGTCCTTGTCACCGTTGGAGGTGGTGACCCACAGCGAGCCGTCCGGCGCCGGCTCCGGAGTGCGCAGCCGGCCGTAGGTGCCCTGGAAGTGGGGCGTGGCCGCGCCGAGCGACGAGCCGTTGATCGGGATCCGGTACAGCCGTTCGCCGCGCAGGGCGGCGAGGAACAGCACGTCGTTCACGATCGCGAGACCCGACGGGGAGGCGCTGCTCACCGAGAAGGTCTTCTTCGGCGCGATGGAGCCGCCACAGCTGCCCGAGGTGCCCTCGCAGGCGGGCCAGCCGTAGTTGCCGCCCTTCTGCAGCAGGTTGATCTCGTCCTGGCTGCCGTCGCCGAGCTCGGCCTGCCACATGCGGCCCTGCGAGTCCACGGCGAGGCCCTGGACGTTGCGGTGGCCGTAGGTCCACACGTAGCGGGCGTTGCCGCCCTCGCCGAAGAACGGGTTGTCCGACGGCGCGGTGCCGTCCGGGTTGAGGCGCAGGACCTTGCCGCCGAACGACTGCTTGTTCTGCGCCAGCGGCTTGTTCTGGCCGTCGCCGGTGGCCGCGTACAGCTTGCCGTCGGCACCGAAGCGAAGGCGGCCGCCGTTGTGGAACTTGTTGCGCGGGATGCCGGTCAGCAGGGTCTGCCAGCCGGTGAGCGAGTTGCCCTCGATCTTCGCGCGCACGATCCGGTTGTCGCTCGAAGACGTGTGGTAGACGTAGATCAGGCCGTCCGCGGCGAACGTCGGCGACAGCTCGATGCCGAGCAGGCCGCCCTCGCCGTTGGTGCCGGAGACCCCGGGAACCTTGCCCAGGTTGGTCTTCTGGCCCGACGGGATGATCTTCACGATGTCCTGCGCGTCGCGGCGCGAGTAGATGCCGGAGCCGTCGGGCAGGAACGCGAGGCCCCACGGCACGTCGTTGTCGGTCGCGATCTGCGTGACGGCACCGACCTGGTCACCGCCTGAGCGGGTCTTCACCGTCACCGCGTTCGAGGCGGCCGAAGCGTTGCCCACCGCGTCGAAAGCCTTGACCGTGAACGTGTACTCGGTGTTCGCGCTGCGGCCGCCGATCGTCGCGGACGTGCCGGCGGCGTCACCGACCTTCGTCGCTCCCGTGTAGACCTCGTAGCGGGTCACGCCGACGTTGTCCGTCGCCGGCTCCCACGCCAGCGACACCGAGTTCGCCGTCACGCCCGTCGACCGCAGGTTCTTCGGCGCGGTCGGCGGAATCGGGTCGTCCTGTGCGGGCGGGGTCTTGAACTCCGCCGTGTTGGACGCCTGCGACACGTTGCCCGCGGCGTCACGCGCGTTGACGTAGAAGCCGTAGTTCACGTTCGGCTTCAACCCGGTCATGACGGTCGTCAAAGCGTTGCCCGGCACCGTTTTCTGGAACTGGCCGAGGTTGTAGATGTCGTACGCGGTGACGGCGACGTTGTCCGTCGCGGCCTTCCACGTCAGCTTCGCCGAGTCGGACTTGATCTCCGACGCGACCAGGTCCGACGGCGGTGACGGCGGCTCCGGGTCGACCGGGCCGGAGTTGCCGAAGACCTGGAACTCCTGCAGGGAGTAACCGTACGACGTGCCGGTGCGGCAACGCGTTGTGCCGTAGACACGGACATAACGGCCCCGCCCGGTGACCGTCAGGTCCTCGACACCGCCTAAGCCATCGGTGGTGCTGTGGATCGACGTCCAGGTCGAGTCGTTCTCGGAGGTCTCGACCCGGTACACCTTGGCGCACGAGAGGTCCCACTGCAGCCGGACCCGGCTGATGTTCGCGGACGCGCCGAGATCGACGCGGATCCAGGCCGGATCGGTGTTCGACTTGCTCGCCCAGCGCGTGGCCGCGTTGCCGTCGAAGGCGTTCTTCGGCGCGTAGTTCGCACCGCCGGACGCCGACTCGGTCGCGGGTTTGCCTTGGGACAGCAGGACATCCGCCGCGGCTGCCTGGGGAGCCGCGGAGACGAGCGAGGTCACCGCCACTGCGAGCGCAGTGGCCAGGATGCCGGCTCTGGTGACCGGCAACCGCCGTGAACGGGGTGCCACAGGAACCTCCCACTTTCGTAAGGGACAGGTAGGTGCGGCGGCATTGCGTTCGACCCGGCGGCGGGTGTACGAGTGTTACAGAAAAACCGTAAACGTTTTCGAGCGCCAGGTCCAGAGTCAGTTAGGGAGCCACGAGATGCGCTGGACAAGGAAGTTACAGCTCGTCATCCCCACCCTGTTGATCGTCACGGCGTGTGGTGCGCCGGAGGTCCCGCAGGCGCAGAACGCACCCACGACAGTCCCGGACAAGCCCGCGAAACCGGTCGAGCTCAACGTGCTCGACGTCGCCGGCAACCTGCAGCTCACCCAGGGCATGATCGACGAGTTCGTGAAGACCAACCCCGACTTCGTCAGCAAGGTCAACTACACCAAGGCGACGGCGCCCGACATGCCGGGCAAGCTCAAGGCCGAGCAGAACGCCGGCACCTCCCAGACCCATCTCGTGCTCACCGGCACGGACGGATTGTCGTCGGTGATCGAGCAGAAACTGGTCTACGAACTGCTCCCCGGATTTTCGGCGAAGCTGCCGGACCTGGAGAAGACCTACCTCCCGCCCGCGTGGGAGATGCAGAAGCTCGCCCAGGGCCAGGGTGTCGCGGTCACCTACTACCCCGCCGGCCCGCTGCTGGAGTACGACCCGGCGAAGGTGCCGAGTCCGCCGACGTCGCCTGCCGAGCTGCTGGAATGGGCCAAGGCGCACCCCGGCAAGTTCCAGTACGCGCGGCCCGCGAACTCCGGTCCCGGCCGGACGTTCCTCATGGGACTGCCGTACCTGCTCGGCGACTCCGACCCCAAGGACCCGGAGAAGGGCTGGGAGAAGACCTGGGCCTACCTCAAGGAGCTGGGCCAGTACGTCGAGAACTACCCCGGTGGCACGACTGACGTCATGAAGAACCTGGCGAACGGCACGTCGTGGATGGTCGCCTCCACCACCGGCTGGGACATCAACCCGCGCGTGCTCGGCTCGGTGCCGGAGGGAATGAAGATCTCGACGTTCAAGGGCTTCCACTGGGTCACCGACGCGCACTACGCGGTCGTCCCGAAGGGAGTGTCCGCCGACGTGCTGTCCGCGAACCTGGCACTCATCAAGTTCATGCTCGACCCCAAGCAGCAGGCCAAGGCCTACGACAAGGGCTACTTCTACCCCGGCCCCGCGGTCAAGGACGTCACGCTGAAGATGGCGCCGCAGGAGTCGCAGGACGCCATCGCGAAGTTCGGCCGCCCCGAGTACGACAAGCTGATCGAGGAGAACCCCAAGGAGACGTCGCTGCCCGCCGCGCAACAGGTGAAGGCCTTCCAGCGGTGGGACCGAGAGATCGGCAAGAAGTGAGCGGGCAGCAGCGGTTTGCCGAGCTGCACCTCGACCGCGTGCAGCGCGCGTTCGGGGACACCGTTGCCCTCAAGGGCATGGATCTGACGATCAAGGGCGGCGAGTTCGTCGCCCTGCTCGGGCCGTCGGGGTGCGGGAAGTCGACGGCGCTCAACTGCCTGGCCGGTCTGCTGCCGCTCACCGGTGGGCGGATCACCCTGGACGGCAAGCGCATCGACGACCTGCCGCCGGAGAAGCGCGGGTTCGGGATGGTGTTCCAGAACTACGCGCTGTTCCCGCACATGTCGGTGCGGCGCAACATCGGGTTCGGCCTGTCCATGCGCAAGACGCCCAAGGCCGAGCTGAACCGGCGCGTGGACGAGGCGGTCCGGCTCGTCCAGCTCGAAGAGCACCAGCACAAGTTCCCGGCGCAGCTTTCGGGCGGCCAGCAGCAACGCGTGGCGATCGCCCGCGCGATCGTGCTGGGGCCACCACTGGTGCTGATGGACGAGCCGCTGTCCAATCTGGACGCGGCGCTGCGGCTGGAGATGCGCACCGAGATCCGCAGGCTGCACCAGTCGCTGGGACTCACGACCGTCTACGTCACGCACGACCAGGAGGAGGCGCTGGCCCTCGCCGACCGTCTCGTCGTGCTGCGGCTCGGCGAGGTGCAGCAGGTCGGTTCGCCGGAGGAGGTCTACGCGCATCCGGTGAACCGGTACGTCGCCGGGTTCATGGGCTATCGCAACATGATCCCGGTGACGGTGACCTCTCAGGACGGTGAGCGGACGACCGTGCGGGCTGACGGCGTCGAACTCGTCGGCGTCAAACGGGAGGAGCTCACGGAGAAGGCCGTCGCGGCAGTCCGGCCCGAGGACTTCGCCGTCGTCACCGAGACCGGGGCCAACACGCTCGAAGCCACGGTCGAGATCGTCGAGTACCACGGCCGCGAGCAGGCGGTGGAGGCACGGCTGCGCAACGGCGGCCAACTCCACGTCCGCACCAACTCGCGGCTGGCCCCCGGCGACACCATCAGGCTGAAGGTGCCCGTCGAACGTGTGCTGGTGTTCTCATGACCGCGGTCCTGTCGCCGCGCGACCGGAGATCACTGCAACGGGCCTCGCTCAAACACCGGCTCGCCGAGAAGGGCGTCGACCGCGTCCTGTGGCTGCTCGTGCCGGGCGCGGTGTTCGTGGCGCTGCTGTTCGTCTACCCGTTCCTGTACGGGCTGCAGCTGTCGTTCCAGCCCAAGGGCGGCGGCAACCCGTTCCAGAACTACGTCACGTTCTTCTCCGACCCCTACCTGGCCGACACCGTCTGGATCACCCTGCGGCTCGGCCTCCCGGCGGCGCTGTTCAACGTGCTCGCGTCCATCCCGATCGCGTTCCGGATGCGCGGCCGGTTCCGCGGCAAGCGAGCGCTCACCACGCTGCTGGTCATCCCGATCACGCTCGGCACCGTGCTGACCGCGGAAGGCCTGCTCGCGTTCTTCGGCCCCACGGGGTGGTTCAACCGCATCTGGATGGCGCTCGGCGCGGACGAACCGGCGAGGCTCACCCACAACTACTGGGGCGTGCTGTTCTCGCTGATCATCACCGGTTTCCCGTTCGCGTTCCTGCTCACGCTGTCGTACCTGTCGGGCATCGACCCGACGCTGGAACAGGCGGCGGCCACGCTGGGGGCCTCGAAACGGCAACGCTTCCGGACCATCACGATGCCGTTGCTCGCACCGGGCCTCGCGGTCACGTTCTGCCTGTCGTTCGTGCTCGCCTTCTCGGTGTTCCCGTCGGCGGTGATGGTCGGCAACCCCGCCGGTGAGACGCACGTGATGTCGATCGCCGCATACGAGACGGCGTTGCGGGACAACGACTTCGCGATGGGCTCGGCGATCGCGATGCTGATGGCGCTGGTGATGCTGATCGTGATCGGCGTGGTGCTGATCTGGCGCACGACGCTCTACCGCGGCGCGACAGGAGGCAAAGGGTGAGCATCAAAGCGAGGCCGGTCGTCTGGCTGACCTGGGGCGCGCTGATCTTCTTCATGCTGAACCTCGTCGGCATCGTCGGCGCGGTCGTCACCAACTCGTTCGCGGAGTCCTGGTTCGGCACGTGGCTGCCGAACGGCTACACGGGCAAGTGGTACGGCGAGGCGTGGCGCGACTACCGGTTGCTGGACGTGCTGGTTGTAACGTTCCAAGTCGCGATCGCGGTCGTCGTCATCTCCGTCCTCATCGGAGTGCCGACGGCCTACGCGCTGGCCCGCCGCACCTTTCCCGGCAAGAAGCTGCTCAACGTGCTGTTCCTGCTGCCGATCCTGATGCCGCCGATGACGTACGGCATCCCGCTCGCGACGGTGCTGTACAAGTTCGGGCTGGCGGGCACCATGTTCGGCGTGATCGCGGCGAACCTCGTGCCGGCCGTGCCGTTCGTCGTGCTGACGATGACGCCGTTCATCGAGCAGATCGACACGAAGATCGAGTCGGCGGCGCGGATGTGCGGCGCGAACACGGTCGCCATCTTCACCCGTGTGCTGGCTCCGTTGCTGGTCCCGGGCATTCTGGCGGCGTCGATCCTGGTGCTCGTGCGGACGGTGGGCATGTTCGAACTGACGTTCCTCACGGCGGGGCCGACCAGTCAGACCCTGGTCGTGTCGCTGTACGAGGCGATGTCGTCGGCGGGCATCCGGCCACAGCAGATGGTCGACTCGATGGCGGTGATCTACACCGGATCTATGCTGCTGCTCCTCGTGATCGCGCTGCGGTTCGTGAACCCGACCCAGCTCGTCACGAGACTCAAAGAACCGGCTTAGCGCCTGACCGGTCATGATTGTTTCAACCGGCAGTTGAGGGTGAGGTACCAGTGGCAGTCACCATCCGCGACGTGGCACGCAGGGCGCACGTATCGGTCGCCACCGTTTCGCGTGCGCTGACATCTCCCGAACTGGTCCGCCCGGAGACCAGATCACGGGTGCTGGCTGCCGCCTCCGACCTCGGCTACCAGCCCAACCGGGCGGCTCGGGGGCTGATCACCGGCAAGACCGGCAACATCGGCATCGTCGTGCCCGACCTCGACAACCCGTTCTTCACGGGCGTGCTCAAGGCCGTGCAGGCGCGGGCGATGCAGGCCGACTACGCGGTGTTCGTGGCGGACAGCGACGAGGACCCGGTGGCCGAGGCGAAACTCGTGCACGCGATGGCCAAGCAGGTCGACGGCGTCGTGCTGTGTGCGCCCGGCCTGGAGGACTCGCAGGTCTACGAGGTGGCGGGGGCGACGTCGCTGGTGCTGCTCAACCGGCGGCTGCCGGGCGTGCCCGCCGCGCTGATGGACTCCGCGGGTGGCATGCACGCGATCATCGACCACCTCGTCGCATTGGGACACCGGCGGATCGCTTACCTGAACGGGCCTCGCACGTCGTGGTCCAACCAGGAGCGTCGCCGGGGTCTCATGTCTGCGGTTGCCCAGCACGGCGTGGACCTGGTGGATCTCGGACCGTTCGCGCCGCGCTACGAAGGCGGTCTGCAGGCGGCCGATCTGGCCGTGGCGGCCGACACGACGGCGATCGTGGCCTACAACGACATCATGGCGCTGGGCGTGCTGGCACGGCTGCGGGACCGCGGCATCTCGGTTCCCGGCGACGTGTCGGTGACGGGGTTCGACGACCTGACGTACGCGTCGCTGTGCTCGCCCGCGTTGACAACGGTGGCAATGCCGGTGGCGCAGGCAGGACGCACCGCGGTGAACCTGTTGCTGGACTGGCTGGACTCGGACAACACGGAGGTTCCGCAGATCGTGGCGGAGACGCAACTCATCGTGCGTGGCACGACGACACCGCCTCGTAGGTAGGTACAAGGCGGCCCCGGCAGGGCGTCTGGGGGGAGTACGCCGTGAGCCGGGGCCGCGAAAGCGGCGGGCCCGAGGGGGGAGGGGGCCAAGTGCCGCTGGTGTTCCACTCTGCCCTGAGCGGACCGAATCCGCCAGGGTGGATGTACCTGTTTTTGGATTTCTCGTACGTACGGGTTACTCGTAGAGCCCTTCGTACAACCGAGAGTGAAGGCGGTGCACCACGTTGCGCTTGACCTTCAACGTCGGCGTGAGCTCGCCCTCCTCCTGGGACAGATCACGGCTGAGCAGCACGAACTTCTTCACCTGGGAAGCACTGGCGAAGTGCGAGTTCGCTTCGTCGACAACTCCCTGCACGAGCGTTCGCACGTCCGGGTGACCCACCAAAGATTCGATGTCGGACGGCAAGCCACGCGCGGTCGCCCACGGCACGATCTCGTCGGCATCGAGTGTGAGTAGCGCCACACAGTAGGGTTTGCGGTCACCGAACAGGACCGCGTGCGAGATCCAGCGGGACTGGCGCAGGACGTTCTCCACGTTGGCCGGCGCGATGTTCTTGCCGCCCGCGGTGATGATGATGTCCTTCTTGCGCCCCGTGATCGTGACGAAACCGTCCGCGTCGATCTCGCCGAGGTCGCCGGTGTGCAGCCAGCCGTCCTGGATCGTGGCAGCGGTCGCCTCGTCGTTGCGCCAGTAGCCGGCGAAGACGTGCGGGCCGCGCATGAGCAGTTCGCCGTCCTCCGCAACGGACATCTCCAGGCCCGCCACGCCGGAAGCGCCGACGGAACCGAGTTTGAAGCTGTCCAAGGTGTTGATGGTGCCGACCGCGGTCGACTCCGTCATGCCGTAACCCTCCAGCACCGGAACCCCGGCCGCGTGGAAGAACTGCAGCACCTCACGCGAGATCGGCGCGGCACCGGACAGAGCCTGCACGAGCTGTCCGCCGAACACCGCCCGCACCTTGGCGAACATCGCGTCGACCTGCTCGAACGCCGCGGCCATCTCCGGCGGAACCGGTTCGCCCACGGAACGCCTGCGCCGGACCTCCAGCCCCAGCGTCACCGCCTGCGCGAGCTGCTCCGGCGGCACGGCGGCGGTGACGAACGTGTAGATCTTCTCGAAGATGCGCGGCACCGAAGGCAGGAACGTCGGCCTGACCTCGGCGAGCTCCGGCACGATCGCCGTCATGTCGCCGCCGAAGTACGCCAGTGCGCCACCGCGGTACATCGTGCCGAACATGACGATCTGCGCGAAGACGTGCGCCAGCGGCAGGAACAGGTAGACGGTGCCGGTCATCGCGTCGATGCGCGCTTCTTCCGCGACACGGCACAACGCGACCCAGTTCGCGTTGGTGAGGATGCATCCCTTGGGCGGACCCGTTGTGCCCGAGGTGTAGATGATCAGTCCCGGGTCCTCCGGCCTGATCGCGGCACGGCGGGAGTCCAGCTCATCCGCGAGCGGCGAGGTGCGGCCCGTGTCCTGCAGCTCGGCCACGGTCGGGCGGTCACCGGCGGGCTCGATCGTGAAAACCGTTCGCAGCTCGGGAAGTTCCGCGCGGACGGCGTCGACCTTCGCGCACTGGGCCTCGTCCTCGGCCACCACCATCGACGCGCCGGAGTCGCCGACCACCCAGGCGATCTCCTCCGGCGCGCTCGACGGGTAGATCGGCACGACGATGCCGCCCGCCGCGAGCACCGCCAGCTCGACCGCCGTCCACTCAGGACGGGTGTTGGCGAGCACGCAGACCCGCTCGCCCGCCTTCAGTCCGGCGTGGACGAAGCCGGACGCGAGGTCCAGCACCAGCTCGGAGACCTCGGCGTAGGTCTGCTGCCGCCACTCGCCGTCCTGCTTGAACCGCCACGCCACCGCGTCGCCGTACGCCTGCTCCGCGAGGAACGGCAGGTCGGCTATCCGGCGGACGGTCTGCACCGCGTTCGGCATCGTGACTCCGGCGGTCATGGCGGCTCCTGTGCGCGTCGGGGGCGGGGTTTTCAGGCGGGCACGACCTGCACTCGGGTGCCGTTGAGGACGGCGGTGCCCGAGAGCGGGTCGATGCGGAGGTCGTCGGTGAGGAGGTTGACGTTCACGCCGGCGTGCTCGCGCGCGACCGAGAGCTGCGTGCCCGGCTGGTCGTGGCCCCAGCCGTGCGGCATCGACACGACGCCGGGCGCGATGTCGTCGGTGACCTCGACCAGCACCTCGACCTTGCCGACGCGCGAGGTGACCTGGGCGGTCGCGCCGTCGGTGAGGCCGAGGCGGCGGGCGTCGCCGGTGTTCACGAGGAGCGTGCACAACGGCTTGCCCTTCACCAGCGCGGGCACGTTGTGCATCCAGGAGTTGTTGGTGCGCAGGTGCCTGCGGCCGATCAGCACCATGTCGGTCTCGGGGTGCCGCAACGCCGTCAGCACGCGCGGCAGGTCGTCCATGATCGGCTGCGGGGTGAGCTCGATGCGGCCGGACGGCGTGCGCAGGATCTCCGGCAGTCGCGAGGTGAGCGGGCCGAGGTCGATGCCGTGCGGGTGGTCGAGCAACTGCCGCAGCGACACCCCGTACGGGCCGGTGCGGAGTTTCAGGTCCAGCAGGCGTTCCTCGCGCGTCTCACCTTCCGGTTCGAAGTCGGCGCCCAGCTTCTGCTTGAGATCCGCGAGCTGGAACGCCGCCAGCGCGTCGAGATCGGCGGACGGGCCCAGGCCGCTGAAGATCGTGGCGAGCCGGAAGAAGATGTCCGTCTCGTCGCCCCGGCCTTCCTCCAGTGGAATCGCCGCGCGCGAGTACTTCACGACGTTGCGCACGGAGTTGTTGAGGAACGCGATGTCGTAGTGGTCGCGGCGGGACGGCGGCGGCGTCGGCAGGATGACGTCCGCGTGCCGGGTCGTCTCGTTGAGGTACGGGTCGACGCTGACCATGAAGTCCAGCCCGGCCAGCGCCTCGTTCACGCGAGCGGAGTTCGGCAGCGACAGCGCGGGGTTGCCGCCGATCGTGAACAGCGCCCGCACCTGGCCCTCGCCGGGCGTTTCGATCTCGTCGGCCATCGTGACGGCGGGGAACTCCCCCATCACCTCGGGGTGTCCCTTGACGCGGCTGTGCCAGCGGCCGATGCCGAACCCCTTGCCGCGACCCGGTCCGCGCCTGCTGTGCGCGGGCAGCGGCCACATCACGCCGCCGGGCCGGTCGAGGTTGCCGGTGAGGATGTTGAGCGTGTCGACCGCCCACGACGCGACCGTGCCGAACTCCACGGTCGTCGTGCCGATGCGGCCGTACACCGCGGCACGTTCCGCTCCGGCCAGCTGCCTCGCCAGCGCACGGATCGTGGCAGCGTCGACACCGGTGCGTGCGGCGACGGCGTCCGGGGAGAAGGGTTCCACGTGCGAGCGGATCGCCGTGTGGTCGGTGACGTGCCCGGCGAGGTCCTCGAGGTTCACCAGGTCCTGCGCGAACAGCTCGTGGATCAACGCCAGCAGCAGGAACACGTCCGTGCCCGGCCTGATCACGACGTGCTGGTCGGCGGCCTGAGCGGTGCGGCTGCGGCGCGGGTCGACGACCACGAACCGGCCTCCGCGCTTCTGCAGCTCCTTGAACCGGCCCGGCGCGTCCGGGACCGTCCACAGGCTGCCGTTGGACGAGAACGGGTCCGCGCCCAGCACCAGCATGAAGTCGGTGCGGTCGATGTCGGGCACCGGGATCGAGAAGATGCTGCCGTACATGTGGCCGACCTGGACGTGCTTGGGCATCTGGTCGACGGTGCTCGCGGTGAAGACGTTGCGGCTGCCCAGCGCCTTGCGCAGCGGTCCCGCGTAGAGACCGCCGGCGAGCGAGTGGACGACCGGGTTGCCCAGGTACATCGCGATCGAGTTGCGGTCGGGGAAGTCCTTGAGCCGCTCGTCGATGTACCGGAAGGCCTCGTCCCAGCTCACCTCCCGGAACTCGCCGTCGCGCTTGATCAGCGGCGCGCTCAGCCGGTCCGGGTCCGAGTCGAGCGTGCCGAGCGAGGCGCCCTTGGGGCAGATGAAGCCCCTGCTGAAGTCGTCCTCGCGGTCGCCGCGCACCTTGGTGATGCGGTCGCCCTCGACCGTCAGCTCCAGCCCGCACGTCGCCTCGCAGAGCGGGCAGGTCGTGAATACGGTCCTCATGAGTCCCCTAATTCCGGCTTCCTAACGGGTACTAGTCGCCTGCCACTGGGCGCAATCGGCCAGCCGAGGTCAACCCGAACAGCTCACTGACAGCCCTCGCGATCATGTCCGGTCTTTCCAGCGTGTGCTCGAAACGGAACCCGATGACCGCCTGCGATCCGCCGAGCAGACCGGTCAGCCTGACGGATTCGTCCTGGTCAGCGCCGTAGCAGACGATCCGGCCGAACGGCGCGAGCGCGTCCAGCGAGGCCTTCAGCGTGCCTCCTGGATCGAGTACGACATCGACCTGCTTGCCCTCGTTCGCCGCGATCAAACGCTCCGCCAGGCCGTCACGGCCCGACTCGACGGCGATGTCGGCACCGAGCTTCACGGCCCGGCGCCGGCGGGACTGGCTGGATTCGGTGGCGATCACCCGTCCCGCCGCGAAACTGCGGGCGAGCTGGACCGCGATCGCGCCCACCTCGCTCGCGGCGTCGTGCACGACGATCGACTCGTCCGGCCTGAGGTGCGCGCACGTGCGCAGGAGATGCCAGGCCGTGGTGCCCGCTCTGGCGAGGGTGAGTGCCTGGTCGTCGGTGACGCCCGCGGAAACCGGGAGGCGGAGGCGGCCGGCGACCACCACCACGCGGCGTCCGCCGTCCTCGACCTGGATCTCGTCGGCCGCCTCGGCTGTGCGCATACAGCCCATCTCACGTTCTGCGGGCGCCGGGTTGTAGTGCGGCTTCCACGACAACTAAGAATCAGTGCTGCTCAGCGACCTGCAATGGACGAAGGCGAGCGAAGCACTCGTCGAGGCTGATGTCCTGGAGGGCCGCACGGCGCGCCGGGCCGCGTCGAGTGCCTGCAGTCCGGTGATCACCGCGTCAGTCTCCGTGAGGACCTGCGGAGTGAGTCCGAGTGGGTACGCCCTGTTTCGAGGTATGGCGGACGCGTGTGCACCGGTGCAGCATGTGCCGGTGAACGCCGCAATGCGCACCACCACGACGATCCTCGCGGTAGCGGTCGCCTACTACGCGACGGCGAAGGTGGGACTGGTCCTGGCACTGGTCAAGGGCCAGGTCACTCCACTGTGGCTACCCACGGGGATCTCCGTGGCGGCGCTGCTGATGTCGGGCCGCAAGATCTGGCCGGGCATCGCCCTCGGCGCGTTGACCGCCAACATCGAGCTCGGTGCGGGCCTCGGCGCGGTCGTGGTGATCACCATCGGCAACACGGCCGCCCCGCTGGCCGCCTGGTACCTGCTGACGCGCTTCGGGTTCCGGACGCAGCTCGACCGCTTGAAGGACGCGTTGCTGCTCGTGTTCGCGGGTGCGCTGGGCGCGATGCTGATCAGCTCGGTGATCGGCACGACGGCGTTGACGCTCGACGGCGTGATCCCGTGGCAGGAGATCCCGGCTGTGCTGTCGGTGTGGTGGACCGGGGACGCGATGGGCGTCCTGGTGTTCACGCCGCTGCTGCTCACGCTCACCCGGCACTGGCACGCCCCGCCACGCCGGGTCGCGGAGGCCGCGGCGCTGCTGGTCGTCACCGCCGTCCTCGCGTCGTTCGTGACCATGTCGGAGGCACGACTGCTGTTCCTGGTGTTCCCGATGCTGATCTGGGCGGCTCTGCGGTTCCAGCACGCGATCGCCGCCCCGTGTGCCGCGATCATCTCCGTGGCCGCCGTGATGTCCGCCGCCGGTGGTCTGTTCGTCCAGGGCGACCTGCTGGCCACGATGATCGTGCTGCAGGCGTACAACGGCTCGGTGGCGCTGACCGGGTTGATCCTGAGCGCCGTCACGAGTGAGCGCAACCAGGCCCGCGAGACGATCGAGCGGGCGTGCCTGCAGCTGGCCGAGACCGTCGCGAACTACCAGGAAGAGGGTGTGCGGAAACGGCTCGGGCGGGTCGTGCCGCCTGCCTAGTGCCGTGACCGGCAGCCTTTGCCGCGAGGCGCCCTGCTGAGCGTCGAAGACGCGGTGAAGGTTGCCGGTCACGGCACTAGCGCTGTTGCATGGCGTCCAGTACGCGGGCCAGCTCCAGCCGCGAGGACACGTGCAGTTTGGCGTAGATCCGCGACAGGTACACCTCGATCGTCCGCGGGCTGTAGTGCAGGGCGGCAGCGATGTCCCGGTTGCGCATCCCCTGCTGCACCAGGCGGGCCACGTTCTCCTCGGCCTCGGTCAGCAGGCCGGGCGCCTTCGAGCGAGCCCTCGGCACTTTGGCGCCCAGCGTGCGCAAACGGTTGCCTGCCTGCCGCCGCAGCCCGTGCGCGCCGAGACGCTGGAACGCCGTGTAGGCCTCGACCAGCGTGGGGACCTCGTCGGAGGAGACCTCGCCCAGAGCCAGCTGGGCACGAGCCTTCTCGAACTCCAGGCCGCCCAGCGCGGCCTCGGACACCGCCTCGCGCAGCAGGTCCGCGTCCTGCCGCACCACCCCGGTCACCCGCCGGATCGTGGTGCGCGACCACGGCGACACCCGCGTCGAGGACACCGCGGACAGCCGGTCCAACGCCTCCAGAGCGGCTTCGGTGCGGCCTCGTTCCAGGTCCAGCTCGATCATCCGCGCCACCAGGACGCAGGAGTAGGCGGCTTCCAGGCGTGTGCCGATGGCGTCGGCGAGCAACGCGTACGCGGAGTCGACTTCGCCGCGCGCGATCAGGTACTCGGCGAGGGCGGCGGCGTGCAGCTTCGAGATGTTCACCGACTGCGGCGCGGGCAGCGAGGCCAGCCGGGCGGCGACGTCCAGCTCGCCGCGCCACGTGCGGATGGAGAGCTCGACGGCCTGCAGGACGCCGAGAGCTTGGTCGGCCTGGGCGGCTTCGACGTCGGGGAGCCAGCGGCCGATGCCGTCCAGGGCGGCCTCCCAGCGACCGCCCAGCCAGTCCAGCGCGACCCGTGAGGCGGCGCGTTCGGCGCGGAAGCCGTGGGAGCCGACCTGGTCGACCAGCTCCTCGGCGCGCCGCACCCGCCAGGAGGCGTCGTGGACCAGGCCCGCCAGCGCGGTGATGGACGCGCAGACGGACAGGGCCTGCAGCTCGAGCATCGGCTGGCCGTCGCTGCACGACAGGGCGCGGTTGGCGTGCTCGACGGTGCGGTCGTGCTGGAAGAGCAGCGAGGACAGCATGGCCAGGTGCTCGAAGACGATCACGCCTTCGGCCGGTGAGCTGATGGGGAGTGCTTCGATGCGGTCGAGTTCGGAGATCGCGTCGTCGTGGCGGTTGTTGTAGACGAGGAGCACGGCGCGTTGAGCTTCCAGGGAAGCGGGGACTGGACCGCGCGCCACTTCGTCATCGGCCAGTGCCATGGCTTCTGCCGTGCGGCCGACGGAGAAGAGCGACGCGATGACGGCGGTGGCGACGCGCGTGCGTTCCTGGCCCGGCGCCAGGGATTCGAGGGCGGCCAGTCCGGGGTCGATCGCCAGCGCGGGACGTGACGCCCTGGCGAGCACGCGGCACTGCAACGCCAGCAGGTCCGAGCGCTCGGGAGCGTTGCGCGGCAACAGTTGCAGGGCTCTGGCGCACAGGGCGGCGGCGGTCTCGGGTGCGGTCGCGCGGGCCACGGAGGCGGCTTCGGCCAGCACGGTGACGGCCACGCGGTCGCCCGGGGCGGCGGACTCGGCCAGGTGCCAGGCGAGTTGCAGGAGGTCGACCGGGAGGCCCTGGGAGCGGTCTTCCAGCAGCCGTGCGGAGATCAGGGAGTGGAGGTGACGACGCTGAGCCGGGCCCACCTCGTGGTACAGGGCTTCGCCCACGAGAGCGTGGGAGAAGCGGTAGCCGCGGTCGTCGTCGTGCACGACGATGTGCGCGCGCAGGAGATCGTCGAACGCGGACACGACCGTCGACTCCGGCAGCGAGGCGACGCGGGCCAGCAGTGAGATCTGGTCCAGCCGCACACGCCGGAAGACGGCCACCGCACGGGCCACCAGCCGCGTGTCGTTCTCCAGAGGTGCCACGCGCCTGAGCACGGCCTCGCGACGGGTCAGCCTGATCGCGTCGGGAGGCACCGCCAGGCGGGCCCGGTTGTTGTCGACCGTCACCAGGTCGAGCTCTCGCAGCGAGCGGGCGATCTCGGTGACGAAGAACGGGTTGCCGTCGGATCGTTGCTGGACTTCGCGGGCGAGGGCGTCGTCCACCGGCGTCTGCAGGACGGATTCGACGATGCGGGCCACGTCGGCGCCGGACAACGGTGCCAGGTCGATGCGCACGACCTCGGCGTGCTGTTCCACGCGGTCCAGCAGGCTCTCCACGCCGGGTTCGCTGGTGTGCGAACGGCTCGCGGTGACGAGCACCAGCGGAGCCGCCGAGACCCGGCGCAGCACCAGCGTCAGCAGGGCCAGGGAGTCGTCGTCGACGTGGTCGAGGTCGTCGATCAGCAACGCCGCGGGCCGCGTCGCGGTGAGTTCGGTGAGCAGGCGCACCACCCGGTCGCAGGCCCTGCCGAACCAGGCGCCGGAGTCCTCGGTCACCGAGATCTCCAGTGCGGCCAAGGCATCCGCGCGGAGCTTGTCGAGCGGCACGGGAACGCCGAGGGAACGGATCAGCGCCACCACCGCGCCGTACGGGATGCGCTTGCCGAGCACGTCGGACGCCGAGGCGAGCACACCGGCGTGCCGTTCGTGCAGCCGGCGGGCGATCTCCGCGAGCAGGGAGGTCTTGCCGATGCCCGGTTCGCCGCTGACCTGGACCACGACGAGACCGGTCGCGGGTGCGGCGTCCACGCGGTCCAGCACGGCGCGCAGTTCGGGTTCCCTCCCCCGAAGTTCGGTTCTCCGGGTCCCGGCGTGGAGCGGAGTGTCGGCGATGACGGCCTCCCGGCGAGCTTCGGCGGAGCAGCGCCTGAGTCTTCCATGTGGGTGGCTCGGCTCGGCAAGGGCCGCTTTCCGTGCGCGATCAGTCACTCTCAGTAGGATTGATTGGTCCGGTCGAGGCCAGACGCGTTAGCCGCTGAGTGTTCCCTACTGATCCGTGGTTCCTCTCAGTGATGCCCTTGGGGACAACCGCCGCTCCCCCAGAGGAGGATCGATGTCGATCCAGGGAACATGCGCCCCGCAGTTCGCCGAGGTGCGCGCCGAGTTCGAACGCAACTTCGCCGAACGCGGCGAGGTGGGCGCGTCCGTGCACGTGACCCTCGACGGCGCGCCCGTCGTCGACCTCTGGGGCGGTGTCGCCGACCCCATCACCGGCCGGCTCTGGTCGGAGGACACCATCGTCCACGTGTGGTCGTGCACGAAGGCCGCGACCGCGCTGTGCGCCCACGTGCTCGCCTCCCGCGGCGCACTCGACCTCAACGCGCCGGTCACCCGCTACTGGCCCGAGTACGGCGCCGAGGGCAAGGGCACGACGCTCGTCCGGCACGTGCTGAGCCACCAGGCGGGCCTGCCCGCGCTCACCGAGTGGCTGCCCGGCGGCGCCTTCTACGACTGGGACCTGGTCACCGCCAAGCTCGCCGCCCAGAAACCCCTGTGGGATCCGGGCACCAAGCACGGCTACCACGGCCTCACGTTCGGGTTCCTCGTCGGCGAGATCGTCCGCCGCGTCACGGGCCTGTCGCTGGGCCAGTTCTTCGAGAAGGAGGTGTCCGGACCGCTCGGCCTCGACTTCTGGATGGGCCTGCCGGAGGACCTCGAACCCCATGTCGCGCACACGATCCCGGTCGACCCGACGCAGCCGGGCATCCTGCTGCCGTCGCTGTTCATCACCGCTCTGACGCAACCCGAGTCCGTCCCCGGCCTGATGCTGCTCAACAACGGCGGCTACATGGCGCCGGGTGAGTCCGACTCCCGCGCCGCGCACGCGGCGGAGATGGGCGCGATCGGCGGCATCTCCAACGCCCGCGGGCTCGCCGGCCTGTACCGGCCGTTGGCGCTGGGCGGGGAGTACAACGGCGTGCGGCTCGTCGAGCCGGAGCAGATCCCGCAGATGTCGAACGTCGCCGTGGCGGGGCTCGACGCCGTCGTCGGGGTGCCGTCGCGGTTCGGGCTCGGGTTCCAGAAGGCCACGGACAACGCCCACCTGCCGCCGAACGACCGCGAGGGGCTGCTCGTCAGCGAGGAGGCGTTCGGGCACAACGGGATGGGCGGCTCGCTCGGGTTCGCCGACCCTCGGGCGCGGGTCTCGTTCGGGTACGCGATGAACCGGCAGGGGCCCGGGCTCGGAGCGAACGAGCGCGGGCAGTCGCTGGTGGACGCGGTGTACCGGGCGCTGGGGTACCGGCGAACCGGTGGCGGCACCTGGTTCGCCTGAGAACGCGCTGACGCAGGGGTCCCCTCGAGCTGGGAACCCCTGCGTTTCAACGTACTCGCGAGGTCTGACAAGATCGTTCAGACGATCAGAACGGCTTCGTCTCCGCCGCGATCTCGCCCAGGATGTCGCTCAACGGCCGCGCCGACTGCACGCCCATGGTGGCCGCCGTGCCCGGAGGCACGTTCTCCGCGATGTCCGTACCGGCACACGTGACCCGGGACGCCGGCAGAATCCCGGAAACCAGGTACTTGTTGACCAGCGCGTCCACGCAGGCGTTGCGCCGCAACGCGTAGTGCCCGTGCTGCCCGTCGTTCGACACCGAGATCAACGGAACGTTGAGGTGCTCGGCCATGACCCGCCCGTTCGCGAGCGGAGTCTGCGTGTCACCGTCGGAGTTGATCACGATGCCGGCCGGGTACTTCCGCGTGATGGCTGGAATCTTCTCCGGCCGCTTGAACGCGCGGAACGTGCAGTTGGTGGGCGCCATGAAGTCGACGGTCCCGCCGTACGGGTTGGTGTCCCGCCACCGCTTCATGTCGTTGTAGTAGGTGTTGACGTCGGTGAACCAGTCCCACTCGCAGGTGACGGCCTGGTACGTGCCGGGCGAGGTGGGCTCGATGTCACCCTTCTTCAACGCCGCCACGATCGCGGACGCCTCGGCGGGATCGGCGACCCCGGCCTTGATCGAGACGATGTGACGCGAGAACGCCGCCCACGAACGACGGTACCGGGTGGCACCCACCGCGTAGTCGAAGGACGAAACGTCCGCGTACCCGCCGAACGGACCGGTCTTCAGCTTCGCGGCGATCGCGTCCAGCTCACCGCGCACGGCCGCGGCCGTGGTCCCGAGCCCGTAGGTGGAGTTGCGGGCCGCGGTCCACTCGGTCCACTTGCGAAGGTTGTCGGTGATGGCGTCCACCACGTCGACGTCCTGCTCGTGCCACGTCTTCAGCGGGTCCAGCGCGGAGTCCAGCACGCTGCGATCCAGCGACTTCGGGAACATGGAGCCGAAAACGGCGCCGAGCTGGGTGCCGTACGAGTAGCCGACGTACGAGACCTTCTTCTCCCCCAACGCGCCGCGGATGACGTCCATGTCGCGGGCGGTGTTCATCGTCGACACGAAGCGACGCATCTCGCCACCGCCGCGCTGGCAGTTGTCCTCGACGGCGCGCGCGTACTCGGACCAGTTCGCGAGCTGTGAATCCGTTGGGCGCGTGGGGAACTCGTCGTCACTCGGGGTGGAGATGCACCGCAGCTGCGTGGACCTGCCCACGCCGCGCGGGTCCATGCCGATCACGTCGTAGATCTTCAGCACCTCGGTCTGCGCGTTGAACCAGTGCACAGCGCCGAGGCCGGATCCGCCCGGCCCGCCGGGGTTCGTCAGCAGCACGCCTCTGCGCCGCGCGGGGTCTGTGGCCTTCTTGCGGGAGATCGCGATCTCCAGATTGCCGTTGCCCGGGTTCTTGTAGTCCATCGGCACGATCACCGTGGCGCACTCGACACCCGTCGACGGCGACACCCAGCCGGCCGGGCACTCGGCCCACGCGACGGTCTGGTTGTAGTACTCGTCCAACGGCCCCGGTTCCGCATGGGCCGTTCCCACCAGGGACATGAGCAGCGGGGCGGCCAAAGCCGCCGCGCCCCAACGCTTTTTCACCGCGACACCCCTCCGATTCGGTCGTCGGCGACGACGCTTCCGCAGTCGCCGTCCCGATCGGAACCCCCGAAGGTCGGGTGAAATTCACCGCACCTCGCACACCTCGTAGGTGAGGACCAGGCCGTCGAGCACGCCCTTCGCGACCGCCTGCACGCGGTTCAACCAGCGGTAGCGGTCGTCGCCGGTCTCGAAGAGAGGAGCCGCGTACAACGGCTGGCCGAAGCCATTCGAGACGTCAACCCGTCCTGAGTAGTGCAGATACACGTAAGCGTTGTCCTGGGTGAGCAGTACAGAACGGACGTCCAGGGTCGCGGTGCCGTCGGGGCCGATGGTCAGCCAGTCGGCGGTCGACGTGCCGTGCATCGTGCCGCGCAAACGCTCGCCCTCGAACGTGCCCGACTCGACCTCGTAGATCAGCCGGTCGCCGGAGGGCGTTTTCCGGAGCAGGTAAGGCTTGCGCAAACGGGCGGTCATGGTTCCCAGCGGCACGAGCTCCATCACGCCACCGTCCCACCGTCGACGATGAGGATCGAGCCCGTCGTGTAGGCGGCGGCCGGTGAGGCCAGGTACGCCACGGCGCCCGCGACCTCCGCGGCCTCGCCGACCCGGCCCAACGCGGTCTTGGCGACCACCGCGGCGTGCAGGTCCTCGTTGCCCACAAGGGCAGCGGAGAAGTCCGTGCGGATCACGCCGGGAGCCACCGCGTTCACCCGGATCCCCACCGGACCGAGCTCGCGGGCCAGCGTCCGGGTCGCGCTGATCATCGCCGCCTTCGCCGCGGAGTAGAGCCCCGTGAACGGCTCTGCCTTCAGCCCGGCGGCGGACACGATGTTGACGACCGACCCGCCACCCGTGCCGAGACCGGCGGCGACAGCGGCGCGAGTCAGTGCCAGAGGTGCGGGCACGTTCACGACCATGATCTTGTCGAACGCCTTGGCGGACACGTCGATCAGCGGACCGAACGGCGGCGCGGCACCGGCGTTGTTCACCAGCACGTCGATGCGGCCGAAGCGGTCGGCGACGGACGACACGACGCCGGAGATCTCGTCGTCGCGGCCGATGTCGGCGACAACGGGCAGTGCCTCGACCTCGAACTCGCGCTCGACGGCCGCGGCGACCTCCTTGGTGGTCTCGGCCGTCCGCGCGACCACGGCAACGCTCGCCCCCGCGCGGGCCAGCGCGCGCACCGTTTCCAGACCGATGCCCCTGGTGCCGCCGGTGACCAGCGCGACGTGTCCGATCAGCGAAAACGGGTTGCTCGACATGGCGGCGAAGTTATTCGGCACCGCGCCGGGCGACAACGACCACCGCTTATCTGCCGGGAAACCCCGTACACGGCGTGCGGCCTGCGGATTTGGTAGGAAGAGGTATGGATCCGGTCAAGGCGTTGAAGCAGGTGGCCTTCCACCTCGAACGGGCGGGCGAGCCGACCTACCGCGTCCAGGCCTTCCGCAACGCGGCGGCGGTCATCTCCGAACTGGACCCCGCCGAGGTCGAGAAGCGGGCGAAACTCGGCACGCTCACCGACCTGAAAGGCGTCGGGAAGGCGACGGCCGGCGTGGTGGTGGACGCACTCGCGAACCGGGAGCCGTCCTACCTCGCGAAGCTCCGGCACGTCGACCTCAGCGGCGGCGAGGAGCTGCGCGCGAAGCTCAAGGGCGACTGCCACGTCCACTCCGACTGGTCCGACGGCGGCAGCCCGATCAGGGAGATGGCAGAGGCGGCCCGCGACCTCGGCCACGAGTTCATGGTGCTGACCGACCACTCGCCGCGCCTGACCGTCGCGAATGGACTGTCCCGCGCCCGGCTGGAGAAGCAGCTCGAGGTCGTCGCCGAGTTGAACGTGGAGCTGGCGCCGTTCCTGATCCTCACCGGCATCGAGGTCGACATCCTCGACGACGGCTCGCTCGACCAGGACGAGGACATGCTGGAACGACTGGACGTCGTGGTCGCGAGCGTCCACTCGAAACTGAAGATGCCGAAGGCCGAGATGACCGAACGGATGGTGACGGCGGTCGCGAACCCGCACGTCGACATCCTCGGCCACTGCACCGGCCGCCTCGTCGTGGGCAAGGGGCGCCCGGAGTCCCAGTTCGACGCGGAACGGGTCTTCGAGGCCTGCGCTGAGCACGGCACCGCTGTGGAGATCAACTCACGGCCAGAGCGCCTCGACCCGCCGCGCAGGCTGCTGAGCCTCGCCGTCGACGCGGGCTGCACGTTCTCGATCGACAGCGACGCGCACGCGCCCGGCCAGCTGGACTGGCTGAACTACGGTTGCGCGCGGGCGGAGGAGTGCGGCGTGACGCCGGACCTCGTGATCAACACCCGGCCCGCAGCTCGACTGCTGTCCGGGTGAGGTGCTCGTACCAGGAGACCAGCGGGCCGGTGTCGGCCAGCGCGCGGCCCAGGGCGACCCGGCACAGGTCCCTGACCGGCTCGGGATCCCATCCGGACACCAGCTCGTCGAGCGTGCCCAGCGATCCGAGCGCGTACCGTTCCAGCCCCTCGCAGATCGGCACGACCGTCCCGTCCGCCTTGACCACGAGCGGGTCGACCCGGACGAACGCCGCAGGGTCCGCTCGCAGCAGTGCGGCGGACGTGACGTCGAACTGGACCTCGACGGCGTCGTCCTCGGCGACCCGGTTCAGCTCCACGGCCGCGTAGACGAGATCGACCCGGTCGACGCCGTGCGGGCGCACCCGCACCTTGCGCGCGCCGTCCCCCACTGCCTCGGTGGCCATGTCTCGGAGCAATGGCACGTTGTCCGGCACGAGGTCGATCATCACGGTCACCCGGTGACCGTCCGCGGCGCATTCACCCACATCGTCCAGCCCGACCACCAGCTCGGCTCCCGGCACGGCGGTGAGCCAGCGAGGGTCGTGGACCTCGACTCCCATACCTGGTAGGAGCGTCCGTTTGGCCGACAAATACCTCCGTACCGCTCACCGGGCCATTTGGTTTTCCATCTGGCTGTATCACGGGCGCCCCCGCTTCCATCACTGTGTGAACAAGCCGTCACCCACTCCCGCCACGGCGGCGAATGGGCCGATCAGGCGACTTGTGGTCACACCATCGGGAACACCCGAAACGGCCGCTGACGCGCGAACGACGTCATCTTCGGGGAGGGAGGGAGCATGCGCCGCCAATTCATCGTGCCAGCGGACTCGTGCGCCCGGAGTGCGGCCGAAGCCCGCCGCACGGTGTTGCGGGACCTCCACGACGGTGTTGGCCCGTCCCTCGCCGCCGTCGCTCTCGGACTGCGGTCGGCGCGGCAGCTGCTCACCTCCGACCCGGCTGGCGCCGCCCGGTTGCTCGCGGCGCTGGAGGACGAGATGCACTCCGCGATCGACGACATCAGGGCGCTGGTCGCGAGGGAGAACCCGGCCTCGGTGACGAAGCTCGGACTGGTCGGCGCGGTCGAGGAGTTCGTGGCGGCGCTGCGGTCAAGGCTGCACGTCGCGATCGACGTCGTGGTGCTCGGCGAGATCCCGCCCCTGCCCGACGCGGTGAGCGTGGCGGCGTACCAGATCATCCGCGAGGCGCTGACGAACGTGGTCACCCACGCCGACGCGCGCACGTGCCAGGTGCGGCTGTGGTTCGACGCCGAGCTGCACGCCGAGGTTGTCGACGACGGGGTGGGGGCGGCTGAGGTGTCGACCGGGGTGGGTCTGGCTTCGATGCGCCAGCGAGCCAGCGAACTCGGA
The DNA here is from genome assembly GCF_039537795.1 of Lentzea roselyniae. Lineage (NCBI taxonomy): Bacteria > Bacillati > Actinomycetota > Actinomycetes > Pseudonocardiales > Pseudonocardiaceae > Lentzea > Lentzea roselyniae. Next base: position 100,712 of record NZ_BAABBE010000013.1, on the reverse strand, counting down.
GGGAACTGCCGCGTCGAGCCACGGCACGGTGGCGGCACCAGGCTCGCGGCCGCTCTCCCCCTGTCATGACCTTGCGCGCCCTGGTCGTGGACGACCATCCCCTGTTCCGCCGCGGCGTGATGGCGGCGCTGACCGACAGCGGCATCGACGTCGTCGGCGAAGCATCCGGTGGCACGGTCGCCGTCGAGCTTGCGCAGCAGCTGCAACCCGACGTGATCGTGATGGACCTCAACATGCCCGATCTCGGCGGTGTCGAGGCGACCCGCCGGATCGTCACCGCACGGCCGTCCGCACACGTGCTCATGCTGACCATGTTCGAGGACGACGAGTCGGTGTTCGCGGCGATGCGCGCCGGCGCGCGCGGGTATCTGGTGAAGTCCTCGCGCCCTCAGCAGATCGTGGACGCCGTGCGCGCCGTCGGTGAGGGTGAGGCGATCTTCAGCCCTGCGGTCGCCACGCGGTTGCTCGACTTCTTCGCCACCGCACCACGTCCGAGCACGCTCCCGGAGCTCACCGGGCGCGAACGCGAGGTCGCCCGGCTCATGGCGGACGGCAAGGGCAACGCGGTGATCGCGCGGGAGTTGTTCCTGAGCACCAAAACCGTGCGCAACCACGTGTCCAACATCCTCCGGAAGTTGCAGGTCGCAGATCGTGCCCAGGCCATAGACCTGTTCCGGGACAGTTCGGGATGACTGCCCCTGTCGACCGGGACGTTCCCGGCCCGATGATTGCAGTGTTGGTTCTTTCGGGCTGAAGTCAGAAGGGGAGCTGATGAATGCCGAACCCGTCACCGTCGTCCTCCACGCCACCGACTCGATCACCCGCGCCGGCGTGACGGTCGCACTGCGTTCCCGGCCGGAGATCCGGCTGGTCGAACCGGAGACCGCCGAGAGCTGCGTCGCGCTCGTCGTCGCGGAACGTCTCGACGAGAACGTCCTGCAGCTGCTGAGAAAACTGCAGTGCCAGCCCAACCCCGGCATCGTGCTCGTCGCCGGTGACGTGGCCGACTCCGAGCTGCTCGACATCGTCGGCAGTGGCGTCTCCGCGGTGCTGCGCCGCGCCGACGCCACCCCGGACACGCTGGTCCGGCTGATCCGCGCGGCACACGCCGGGGAGGGGTCGCTGCCCGCGGATCTGCTCGGCCGGCTGCTCGGCCGCGTGTCCCAGCTGCAGCGCAACGTGTTGCGTCCCAACGGGCTCAACCTCGCCGGCATGTCCAGCCGGGAGACCGAGGTGCTGCGGATGATCGCCGACGGACTCGAGACCAGGGAGATCGCGGAGCGGCTGTGCTACTCGCAGCGGACGGTGAAGTCGATCCTGCACGACATCACCAACCGCTTCCAGCTGCGCAACCGCGCCCACGCCGTGGCCTTCGCCCTCCGTGAGGGCCTGATCTAGAGCGAAGGCCCGAGCTGACGTCACTCCGCACGCCCGTTGAGCACCACCGAAGGTGTGCACGCGCCCTTGGGCTGCGGGTTCTGGCAGCTCACCCGGAACACGATCTTCTCTCCCGGCTGGAACCGCAGTGGTTCCTGGAAGTGCTCGTCGCGGTCCCGGAAGTTCCCGAGCCCGATCACCCTGATGACCGTGCGCGTCCCGCCCGCGTCCCGGACGAGCTGGGCCGTACCCAGGTCGCTCTTGGCGTTCTCGAAGAAGATGTCCTTGATGTACAGGGTCTTCTTGACGTCCGGAGGGGTGAAGGTCACCTCGGTGAACGCGCCGGCGTTCGCCACGATCGGCGAGGTGATGTCGATCCGGAAGGTCACCGGTTCGCCCTTCTCGGCGGGCTTGGGCAGCGTGGGTGTCGTGTTGGTGTCGCCCGGCTTGAGGCCCAGCGCGCCCAGTGCCTGACCGGCGTTCGCGGCCGCCTGCTTCGACTCCTCCTTGGCAGCGCCGGCCGCGCTGGCCGCCTCCTCGCTCTTCTGCTTGATCTCCGCGCTCTCCTGCTGCATCGCCTCGCGGGCTGCGGACTTCACGGCCGGCTTGAGCACGGTGAGCCACAACGCCACCAGCGCGGCCGCGAGCAGCAGGAGCGCGATCAGGGCCGGCAGCAACCACTTCGGCAGCAGCTGGCGCTGGACCATGGTGCCCTGGGCGATCAACGGGTCGCCCTGCTCCGGCACGACCTCGACCTGGAACGGGTGCCGCTGGGGTTCACCGCGCAGGAACGTCTTGCGCGGCTTGGCCCGCAGCCGCACGAACGCGGTGGTGCCCGGTGGCAGCGCGATCTCGGAGCGGTCCAGCCGGAACTCCAGCTCGTCCTCCGGGTCGATCGGCCTCAGCCGCAGGACCGCGGGCGCGTTGCCCACGTTGTCGACGGCGACCTCGTACTTGGCCCTCCTGGCGCCCTCCGCCTTGGCGGGCACCAGTTCCGCGGCGATGCCGGTGAACGCGCCGACCACGACGACGCCCTCTTCGACGACCGAGCCGTGCGGGTCCTCGCGCGAGATGACCCGCACGCCGAACGGGACGGAACCCGCGTAGACGCCAGGGTCGCGTGGCGGCGCGAACCGGATGAGCACGGGCGCGGACTCACCGGGGTTGAGGTTGACCACGCCCGGTTCGGCCTGGCTCCACGGCGCGGCATCGCCGACGACGTCGATCGTGAACTGGTCCACCAGCTCGCCCGCGTTGCGCACCATCACCTGGCAGGTGACGTCCCCGCCCGGTGCGACCGACAGGTCCGAAGTGGACAGTGTCGCTGTTGCTCCCATGACTAGCAGTCTCCTTCTTTCCCTGTCCCCCGCGCAGCGGCGGTGGAGGCGTGGCCGGGTGCGCTCATCGCTGCCCGTTGGGGAAGCCGGTCAGCCGCGCTCGACGAAGTACGACGGCTGCACGGTGTTCGGCAGCGCGAGGAAGTCCCCGGACTTCACCTCGCCGAACCTCGTTCCCTCGACCGGGGTGGCTGTCGCCTGCCGGATTCCTTCGGTGTCGTTGTGGAAGACCAGCATCTGCGCGACGAACGTGCCGTCGGCGGTGGTGACCTCTCCCGGTGTCTCGGCGATGCCGGCGGTCCAGCCGAGCCGCACCGTCGCACCGGGCGGGAAGTCCTTGCCCTGCAGCGACACCACTCCGCCGAGCGGACCGGCATGCTGGTCCAGGGTCAGCGTCGGCTGCTTGATCACGATCCGGGTCGTGGCGACGTTGTCCTGCGCGTCCTCGTCCGGGCCGGTGGCGATCACGACGCCGGCCAGCTCGCGGTCGACGGCCTGGGTGGCCGGGATCGTGAACTCGACCTCGGTCTGGCCGTCGGGCCCGAGGGTGCCGACCGCGCACTCGGGGTCGCAGCCGAACGCGGAGGCGACGACGCGCACGCCGGTCAGCGTCGAGCCGGAACTGTTGAGCAGCTTGAAGGTCACCGTCACGTCGTCACCGCCGACGAACGCCGGCTGAGGGCTCGCCGACAGCGCGAGCGAGAGCGATCCGGTCCGTTCCAGGACCTTCACGGTGACCCGCGACGTGATGGTGCCGACCGCGGCCGTCACCACGTGCTCTCCCGCCGTGACACCGGTGGCCTCGCCGCTCACGACCTTCCGCTCGCCCGGCGCGATCGGGCCGATGTTCCCACCGGCCGGTCCGCCCGTCAGACCTTCCGGCACGGTCACCGTGAGCGTGGCGGGAGCGGGCGCGAAGCCGATGTTCACGACGGCGACCTCGATCGTCGTCTTACCGTTGAAGGGGATCTCGGCGGGCGTCGCGGTCGTGGTCACCGTGAGCTTCGCAAGTCGTTGCACGGCGGGCTGACTGCCGTTCTCCGTCAGGAGTCGCGGCGGCGTGCCGTCCTGCACCGCCACGGTCCACAGGTCCGGTGGCAGCTCCTGGTTGGTGGCCTGGAAGACGATCCTGGTGCCGTCCGGGAGCCAGGCGGGGTTCCTCGGGCGTTCGGCGTCCTCGGTGCCGCAGACGACCACGCGGGCGCCGGAACCGTCCGCACCGACCACGCAGATCTGCCCGTCCTGTGCGACGGCGAGGCTCTTGCCGTCCGGGGACCACGCCGGATCCTCGCTCGGGCGGTCCCGGCACGGCTCGCCGAAGCGTTCGGACAGGTTGATCTGCGAGCTGCCGTCCGGGGTGACGAGCCAGACGGCGGGGTCTTCCCGGTCGGCCGACGTGACGGTGACGACCGCCGTGTCGGTGCCGGTGTTGCCCCGCGCGTCGGTTGCGGTGCAGGTGACTCGGGTGACGCCGATCGGGAACACGGTGCCGGACGGCGGTGTGCACACCGGCGTGAGCGGCCGGTTCTGGTTGTCGGTGGCGGTGGCCTGGTAGGTGACCGTCGCGCCGGTGCCGTTCTGGGCCTGCACGATCACGTCGTTGACGCGCACCAGCGGTTCGACCAGGTCCGCGACCCGGACGGTGACGGTCTGAACGCGGCCGGGACGGACGTCCGGCTCGTTGTTGAGCCGGAACTCGATGGTGCAGCGCAGCGTGCTGCCGGGCGTGGTGTCCGGGGAGACCGTGAACTTCTCGGCGAACGTCACGTCCTCGCCGCTCGGCCCGGTGACCGGTCCGGGCGGGGTGAGCTCGACGGTGAGACCGGTGTCGCACTTCGGCACCGGGGTGACCGTGACGTCGAGGTCCCTGATGCCGTCGAGGATCGCCGTCTTGATCTGCTCCTCGCCGCCCTTCACGTACTTCTGCAGCGAGCCCTTGGGATCCTCGATGATCCTGTCGATCTGCTTCTCCGAGTTGAGGCCGCGCTGGGCGTTGCCGCTGTCGACACCGACCACGCGGATGTTGGCGCGCTTGAGCTCTGCGATGGCGTTGTCGACGGAGTCCTTGCCCGTGACCAGGTTCTCCGCGGTCGGCTCGTCACCGATGATGACGACGACCTTGCTCGCGTCCTGGCGGAACTCGAACGCGCGGGTGGCGGTCTCGATCAGCGCGTTCGCCCAGACCTCCGTGGAGTTGGCGTCCTCGACCAGCCCGACCCTCCCGACCGCGGCCACGGCCTCGTCGACGTTGCTGGTGAGCACCTGGTGACGCTTGAACACGTTGCCCTTGTTCTCCGCGCCCGCGTAGGTGGCGACGCCGAACCTGGTCTCCGGCTGCTCCTTCTTGACCTCCTCCATGATGTCCCTGAGCTGTCCCTGCACGCCTGACAGCTCGTCGAACATCGAGCGGCTGATGTCGATGAGCAGCACGACGTCCGGCTTCGGCGGGATGCGCGGGGTGTGCACGACCTGCTGGAGGTCGAACGTGCTGCCCCGGCGGGACGGGCGGTCGGTGTCGGGCACCTCGATCTCCGGTCGCGGAGGAGTGAGGTTGCTGGAGCGCCTGGTGATCGCGATGGTCCTGCCGTCGGGCGACCAGTCCGGCTGGGTGTCGTCGGCGGTGAGGTGGCCGGGGATCGGGATCTCGCCGGTCTTGGCGCCGTCGGACACGCGGTGGATCTGGATGATCGGGCGGGAGCCCTCGCCGTCCGGGATCCGGGTGACGGCGGCGATCATCGTCCCGTCCGGGGACCACGCCGGTTGCGACTGCGACCGCGTCTCGTTGTTGAGGCGCCTGGGACTCGTGCCGTCGGCGTTGGCGATCATGACGCGGTTCTCGTCGGTGTAGGCGAGCCTGGTGCCGTCGAGCGAGAACGCCGGGTCCTGCTGGCCGCGCGGGCTCCTCGTCAGGTTCGTGCGCGCGTTTCCGTTGCTGTCCACGGTGAAGACGTCGCGGTTGTCGTTCTCCAGGCTGGAGAAACCGATCCTGAACGGCTCGGGCTCCGGCGCCGGTTGGGCGCGGGTGACGGGAACCGGCGTCGCCAGCAACGCCACGAGCAACAACGGAAGTGCGCGCACGGTCATTTCACCTGCTTCTCGAACAGCTCGATCTCACTGATCGCCGTGTCGGTGCTCTCGCTCGACGGGTAGACGCCCGCGATCAGCACCTGGACCTGCTTGACGCCGTCGCCGTTCTTGATGTCGTGCTGCTGCTCGTCCGGCTTGTCGGTGAGCTTGATGTCGTGGGTCTTGCCGGTGTCGAACACCAGCGTGAGGCGCTGCGGCCGCGCGGACCCCAGGTACTTCTTGCCGTCGCCGTTGTGGACGATCATCCGGCGCAGGTCCGTGACGTGGTCGAACTGGATTGTCAGCGCCGCGCTCTTCGGGTCGGGGGCGGCCCAGAAGGTGGCCTTGTTGTTGTCCATGGCGAGTTTCGCGGGGTGGTCGGGGCGTTCCTGCGCGGCCGAGACCACGCTCTGCCGCACCGGAACCAGGTCCTCGGTGAAGATGCCGGCGACCGCGTCCTTGGCCGTGACGACCTGGGTGTTGACGGTGCCGCGGAACGGCTGGGAGAACGCGTAGAGGCCACCGAACAGCAGCACCGCGAGCGCGAGCAGCCAGCGGAAGGCCGTGCCGATGCCCTGGCGGACCTTCGTCGCCCTCCTGGTCCGGGGCGGGCGGCTGCCGCGTTCCCTGACCTTCGGGCCTTTCGCAGGCAGCCAGCGCTTCCACCACGGCTGCTTCTGGATGACCGCGTCGTGCAGCGAATGGCCGCAGACGCCGCAGAACTTCCTGGTGGGCACGTTGCCGGACCCGCACTGGCCGCAGATCAGGTCACCGGGCTGGGCCTGGCGCCTCATCGTCTGTTGTGGACGGTGGTGTGGCTGCGGCTGCGGCGCGGCGTCCGGGCGGACCGGGCCGGCCTGCACCTGCGCTCCGGTCCACTTCAGGAAGTCACCGCAGTTGCCGCAGAACTCGGCGTTGGGCGCGTTGTGCTCCCCGCACGTCTGGCAGACGATCATGTGGTCACCTCGATGGTCGTGGCGACGTGGGCGGGCACCATCCGGCGCACCGCCGCGGTGATCCGCGCCCGGTCGACCGCTTCCGGGTTCGGCACCCGGATGCGGATCAGCACGTGCGCGGGAGAGCTGCCCGGGATCGGGCCTTCCGGGCGGGTCGAGACGGAGGTTCCGCCGCTGTCCGCGATGTCCACCCGGCCGCCGGTGAGGAGCCAGACGTGTTCGGCCAGGCCCCTTCTGGTGCCGCGGAACCGGTGCAGGTGCACGGCTCTGGCGACCAGCTCGCGGCGCTGGGCGGCGGACCAGCTCTCGTCGAGGTCCAGGGCCACCCAGCCGGCCAGCCAGTCGACGAAGTCCGCCGGGGCGAGGCGCGGGTCGAGGTAGGCCGCGAAGCAGTCGAGGACGGTGAAAACAGGGGCGATGACCTCGTCCAGGGCCCGGGTGAAGCGCTGGGTGAAGTCGTCGTCGGTGTAGACGGAGGGCATGCGCTCGCCCAGCGGGTGCGGCGAGATCAGTTCGTCGACGGCACTACGCATTGCCACACCTCGACTCCTCGTTTCGTTGCCCGAGGACCTCGATCTCGGCGCGCATGTCAGCTCCTCGCCACTCGGACCTGGTGCCCGTAGGAGAAGGCCAGCCCGTTCGGCGGCAGGTCGATCCGCTGCACCGCCTGGCCCCTCTCCCCGGTCAGCAGGTTGGCCGCGAACAACCGGACGTCCTCGACCAGCTCCACGCCCGCGATCCGTTGCAGCACCGCGTAGACCTCCCCAGAGTGCACCGGCCGCCCGAACGGCCACCCGTCGCCGTCCGCTCCGCCGCGGATCGGGTCGAGGTAGTCGCCCAGCGCGTCCATCGCCCTGGCCCTGACCGCCTCGGTCGGCGTTCCCGTGCGGGCCTTGAGGTCCGCGACGACCGTGACGCCCTGGTAGAACGGCGGCTCGACGCTCACCCGCGCGCCGACGCACCTCCGCGCGTCGAGGTGCCGGGCGATCCGTTCGAGCGTCTCCTGGTCGACCTGGAACGCCGCGAAGTTCGGTTCCTCGTGCTCGGGCACCGCGGGCACGACCAGCACGCGCACCCCGTCGTCACCAGGCGCGCACCGCACCCGCGCGACCTCCGGAGCGGCCTCTCGCGCGAGAATCTCGTAGTCCTCCGCCGTCACCGCCCGATCCCTGGTCCGCAGCGACAGCGGGCCTCTCAGCGCCGCGTCCTCGACCGACTCCCCCGCGACACCACCGCGGCCGGGCTTGCGGTTGGTCACGTTGCTGACGAACGGCACCGGATCCCGTTGCACGGTCACGAGGTTGCGGGCGACGTTGCCCCGCAGCCCTCCGCCCGTGCGGTATTCGGGCACCCGGATCGCCGCCGACTTCGCGGGCACGGCGCCGTAGTGCCGCAGCGTGCCGTCCTGCTGCCGCACCGCCGGCCCGAAGATGATCTGGCCTTCGATGTTGTCCAGCAGGAAGTGGCGGTCCTGCGGGCCCGACTCGACGAACGTGGGCACCTCGGTCCAGGTGTCCCAGCCCTCGGTGGTCGCGACCTCGACGGTGATCGGCGCGCCTGCCACGACCGGGGTGCGGGCGAGCGGGAACCGCTGGCCCGCCACACCTTCGGAGACACCGATGGTCTCGCCCTTCACCACGTCGGCGTGCACGGCCTCGGTGGTGCCACCGATCGTGGCGGCGGTGACGTCGCGGATCTTCGGTGAGCGCTGGTAGAACGGCTGGCCCTGCCACAGTTCGGCGGCCCGGCACCGCAGCCAGCCGGCCCGCTGCCTGACCATGATCGACGTGGTGTGGCCCGGCGGGACGTGCACGACGACGTCGCCCGCGGAGTTGAAGCCGCCGTTGGTGAAGTGGTCGACCTCGCAGGCGGTCCAGCCCTCGCTCGTCCACGCCTCCCACACCCACGGCGGGTCGGCCGGGTTGATGCCGGAGCCCATCGGGTCGCAGTCGAACCTGAGCAGCACCGCGCAGCCGGGGACGGCGTTGGAGAGGCCGAACAGCACGGCGTCGCCCGGCTCCGGCTGCTCGCTGAACGCCGATGGCTCCTTGGCCGCCTTGAGGTCGTCGGTGCGGTCGACGGGCTGGCCGTTCGCCGTCGCCGTGGCGAGGTGCGAGAGCTCGCAGGGCATGATCGCGAGCGGGCGGTCGACCGTGAACACGACCGGCTCCTCGACGCCCTTGCGCTGGGTCGCGACCTGGTTGCCCTGCGGGACCTCCACCGGCGCGGGCTGGGGTGCGGACAGCCAGTAGGTGACGTCCACGCGTGCGGCGGTCGGGGCGAACAGCTCGACGCCGATGAGGTCGAGGAACCTGAGGTAGTTCAGCCTGGGCACGCGGTTGAGCCGGTACATCAGCTCGTCGACCATGTGCGCGAAGGCCTCGATCAGCGTGACGCCGGGGTCGGACACGTTGTGGTCGGTCCACTCGGGACAGTGCTGCTGAACGCGGCGCTTGGCCTCGTCGACGAGCTGCTGGAAGCGCCGGTCGTCCAGGTTCGGCAAGGGAAGCGGCATTACGCACCGTCCTCGTGCGGCGGTATGACGTAGAACGGGAAGACGAGGTTGCGCGGGTCGTTGGTGTTGTGCAGGGTGTAGCGGATGTCGATCAGCAGGGTGCCGTTGTCGGCCTCGGCGAAGTCGACGATCACGTCGGTGAGGTCGATGCGCGGTTCCCACCGCTCCAGCGACAGCCGCACCTCGTAGGCGATCTGCCCGGCCGTCGTGGAGTCGGCGGGCGCGAACACGAGGTCGTGGATCGCGCAGCCGAACTCGGGTCGCATGGGGCGTTCGCCCGGTGCGGTCGCGAGGATCAGCCGGATGCTCTCGACGATCTCGCGGTCGCCGTCGACGAGCGCCACCGATCCCGTCGCGTCGGTGCGGACGGGAAAGCTGAGGCCCCTGCCGATGAAGTCCACCGCTCATCCTCCGATCAGGACGGTCGGGCAGCCGGGCGGCAGGATCGGCGCGCCACAGCCGCTCATGTCACCCACGCGGGCCGCGGGTTTGCCGCCGATCAGCACGGTCGGGCAGCCCGGCGGGATGACCGGAGTCGGCGGGTGCACGGCGGGCGGCGGGAACGAGCAGGTGTGCATCGACCCGACCGTCGCGGCGGGCAGTCCGCCGATGAGCACGGTCGGGACACCGGGCGGCATGATGACGCCGGGGTGCCCGGTCATGTCTCCGACTCTTGCTGCGGGTGGCATGGTCCGTTCCTCAGTTGATCTTGACGATGGAGCCCTTGACGGTGAGCACACCGCTGGAGGTCACCTCGGTCCGGGCCTGGCCGGCGATCTTGACCTGGGCGCCTTCCGCCTTGAGCTCGGTCTGCGCCTTCACGGACACCTTCTGTCCCTTGAGCTCCAGCGGCCCGGTGCCGGCGTCGACGGTGATGCCGTTCTGCGCCTTGACGGTGATGGTCTTGCCGCTGGTGATCTCGATGTTCTGGGACTTCTGGTCGAGCTTGACGACGAACTTCCCGTCACCGCTGGAGATCACGATGCCGTCGTCCTCGACGAACTCGACCTTGTGCCCCTTGCGGCTCACGAACCCCCGCACCGCGATCTCGCCGTTGGCGCCGTCGACCGGCGGCTTGCTGAGCTTGGGCGGCTTGTCCTTGCCGTTGTAGAGACCGCCGAGCACGTAGGGCGCGTCGAAGTCGCCGTGCTCGAAGCCGACCAGCACCTCGTCGCCGACCTCCGGCAGGATCACCGTGCCGCGGTTCGCTCCTGCGCCCTGCTGCACGGTTCTGGCCCAGACGCTGGTGAGCTCCGAGGAGAGCCAGGGAAAGCTCACCTGGACGCGGCCGATCTGCAGCGGGTCCTTGGCGTTCGTGACGACGGCGGGCACGAGTCCGTTGAGCGGCTTGTCCTTCGTGCTGTGGACGAGTCCGTAGAGCGAGCGTTCCTGCCTGCCGGACACGGTGAACTCCGTGGTGTAGCCGGTGTGCTCGGCGAACAGGTGCCGGGTGCTGGTGAGGGTGTACTTGCCCTGGAACGGTTCGCCGACGTTGGCCAGCGCCACCGCCACCCCCGCCTTCAGCTCCGGGTTGCCCCGTGCCACGCCGGAGAGTTCGGCGCACGAGCCGCCGAGCTGTGCCGCCAGGGCTTCCGCAGCGGTCTTGGCCTCGGCGTGCGTCCGGTAGGCCAGGCCCGCTTCGAGGTGGGGCGGGGCCTTGAACTTGTTGGCGAGCTCGATCGGCTTGGCCTGCGGCACCTCGACGCCGGCGGTGTTCGGGGTGGCGGTCGCCACCACCTCCTGCTTGTTCTCGAAGTCCCAGCCCCTGACCTGGACCTCGGGCACCTGGCCCGCGGTCGTGATGCCCGCCCTGAGCGCCACGAGCGTGCTGTGCAGCTCGAGGACGAGCGGGTTGGACTTGGCCTTGGCGTTGGGTTTCGGCGCCGAGGCAGGTGGTTCGGGGAGCTTGAAGTCGAGCTTGCCGTCCTTGACCGCGATCTGCGCGCCGACCGTGCGCGCCAGGCGGCTCAGGAACTCCCAGTCGCTGACGTTGTCCTGGCTGAGCTGGGTGTCCGGCCTGCCGCCGAAGCCCGGCACGTTGTCGATGTCGCCGACCTTGATGTGCGCGCGTTCGGCGACCTTCCTGACGACGTCGCCGACCGTCATGTTCGGGTAGACCGCGACGCGCTTGCCCCGGAACAGCCGGTGCGCCTCGTCGTACCCCCTGACCTCGGTGAACGTGCCCTGGGCGTCGAGCTCGACCCCCACCGCGGTGATCTCGCCGCTCATCAGCGGTTTCGGCGCGCCGGGGTCGGCGGTCTGGACTTTGAGCGCCGTCTTCGCGCCGATGGTGAAGCGCCCCTTGGCGAGCACGACGTGGCCGGGGTCGCGGAACCGCAGCACGAACATGTCCGGCAGGTTCCGGCTGTCGTCGACGTAGGCGTAGGTCAGCAACAGCTTGACGTCCGCGGGCAACGGCTGGCCCTCGACCTCGACGACCAGGTTGTTGGCGAAGCTCTCGTTAGCCATGCTGGATCTCCTCCAACGCCGGAACGAGCACTGTTGAGCCGAGCTTGAGCCGCATCGGGTCGTCGATGTCGTTGGCCTCGGCGATGTGCCGCCACAGCTCCGCGTTGCCGTACGCCTTGTACGCCAGCGACTGCAGCGAATCACCGGCCGTGAGCGTGTGCGTGTCCCTGGCCGCGAGCGCACCGCTGGTCGGGTTCTGGCCACCCGGTTCGCCGCTGACCTCCTCCAGGTTGATCGTGCACACGGCCCTGACCGGCATCCCGCCGGGCGTGAAGAGCGTGTACTTGGCCGAGACGCTGGAGACGAAGCTGGGGACGCCCTTCGTGGTGCCCCACTGGAAGATGACCCAGGGCGGGCTGCCCTTGCCGCCCTTGCGGCTTTCCTTCGTGGGCACGGTGAGGTTGAAGAGCTGCTCGACCGTCTTGATGACCGCGTCGCCCATGGTGTCGGTCGAGTCGAGGAACATCTCCAGACTCAGCTTCGCCGGCTCGGCCCCCTTGAACTCCGGGACGCCGGCCTTGGCCGCGTTGGGCTGCGCCTGCCGCTGCCACTTGGCGTTCTTGGCGAGCGTCAGCTCCTTGGGGTTGAACGTGAACTTGATGACGCCCAGCTCCGCCCCGGGCTTCTGCAGCCCACCCGGCTTCGGCGGCTCGTGCACCGTGATGCTGGCGTGCTCCATCTTCTTGGACGTGGTCGCCGACCCCGCGCTCGTGAACGTGACGGTCATCGCGCGTCCAGAAACCCGTGGTGCGCCAGCTCAAGCGTCTCCGTGGCGACCTTGGCCTGCTCCGCACTGAGCTGCGGCCCCGTCCACCGCACCGGCACCACCCCGGCCAGCGACCAGCTGGCGATGATCTTCCCTTCGAGGGTCTTCGCCTCGATGACCGCGGTCCTCCGCCTGACCCCCGCCGCCATCCCCGAGATCCAGTTCGTGATCTTCTGGCTGTCCCTGGTGACCGGCCGCGACAGCTTCACGTTGGGGTACTTGATGCGCGTGGGCAGCTGCCACACCATCCCGTTGTTGCCGCCCTCCTCCCGCTGCTCGATGACGAACTCGCACCCGAGCCCCTCACAGCTGTTGAACGACCCCAGGTCGTCCTTGTCCACCGACACGCTGAAGCAGACGGCGACGGCTTCCTCTGGTGCGGTCATGGCATGTCCTCACAGGTCGGTGAGCGCCCCACGACGCTCACGGTCGAGCCACAGGTCGGCCTTGAGCCGGCGCAGCAGGGGGTCGTACAACTTCCGCAACAACTCGTCGGCGTTCTGCCCCGGCGGCGCTCCGGGCCCTGGTTGCGGCACCTCGGGTTGAGCCGCCTCGGCGCGCTGCACGGTGGTTTCGACGACGCGCTGGACAGGCTCCGGGGCCGGGGCCGGCTCGGGGTCCGGGGCGCGGGCCACGACGACGGGCAAGGCGGGTTGCACCTGCCCGAGCGGGCCTGCCGATGGTGCCGCGGCCGGCGGGATCGGCGTTTGTGGTGCCCGCTGGACGAGCGGGGGCGCGGAACCGACCAGTCGCTGCACTGCGGGTGCGGGTGCGGGTGCGGGTGCGGGTTCGGTGAAGGTTGCGGTTGGCGCGGTGGGCGCGGCATCGGTTCGCGACACGATCGGCAGGCTGGGTGCGGTGCCGACGAGCCGCTGGGCGACCGGTTCACCTGGGCCGGTTGACGCGTAAGGCGCGCCGAGGTTCGCCTCGGTCAGCGCGGAAGGCGTGGCGGAGCCGGCCGCGGTCGGCGCGGAAGGCCCGCCGAAGTTCGCCGTGGCAGGCACCGCGGAGCCGGCCGCGATCGCCGCGGAAGACGCACCGAAGTCCGCCGCGCTCAGCACGGAAGACACCGCGGAATCGGCCGCGATCGCCGCGGAAGACGCATCGAAGTCGGCCGCAGTCTGTACGGAAGGCACGGCGGAATCGGCCGCGATCGCCGCGGAAGGCCCGCCGAAGTTCGCCGTGGCAGGCACCGCGGAGCCGGCCGCGATCGCCGCGGAAGGCCCGCCGAAGTTCGCCGTGGCAGGCACCGCGGAGCCGGCCGCGATCGCCGCGGAAGGCGTGCCGAAGTTCGCCGCGCTCAGCACGGAAGGCACCGCAGAGTCCGCCGCGATCGGCGCGGAAGACGCACCGAAGTCCGCCGCAGTCTGTACGGACGGCGTGCCGAAGTCTCGTGCAGTCTGTACGGAAGGCACCGCGGAATCGGCCGCGATCGGCGCGGAAGGCCCGCCGAAGTTCGCCGTGGCAGGCACCGCGGAGCCGGCCGTGGTCGACGCGGAAGGGGCATCAGGGCGAGACGTCGTCGGTGCAGAAGGTCCGCCGAGATCGGCCATGGTCTGGACGGACGGGATGGCTGTGCCGGAGCCCGTGCCGAGGTCGGTCCCGCCCGAGGCGGATGCCTCTGGTGTGGCAGAACTGTCCGCAGCCGTGGGCCGACCCAGCACCGGGAGGCTGGGCGCCTCGCCGACGAGACGTTGCACCGCAGGCGGGCCACCACCGCTGGCCGTTCGGGACACGTGATCGGGCCCGGCAACTGCACGCGAGGCACTATCACTCGTCGTTGGGGACACGTGGTCGGCCCCGGCAACACGCTGCACCGCAGACGGACCAACATCACTGATCGTCGGGGGCACGTGGCTCGTACCGACGACACGCTGCACCGCAGGTAATCCCGCAGTTCCTGAGCCGGCATCGCCCTGGCGAGCGCCCGGCGTGCCCGCTGCCGGGATCCCGGAGCCGGAGACCCGTTGCACCATGGGCAGAGCTGCCCGCCCGGCCACGTCCCGGCTGGAATCCGCAGCACGCTGAAGGACATCGGTGGGCGGTCCTGCCGACACCGCTCCCGGCTCGACACCGCTCGCGGACGAGTCGCCGACACCAGTGCCGGTCACACCAGGATCGAGGACCGGCAGCTGGTCCGTGAAGCCCGCGGTCGGAGCCGACTCGCCGGCTTCGCTCACCGAGGCGGCGGTGGCGTCCCCCGTCATGGGCACCAGATCCAGGTCCCCTGCCGAAGTCAGCTCGCCACCGTGCCCGGCGTGTTCGGACGAGCTCGACCCGCCGGCGGAATCGGCCGCACCGGACTCGGAGGGCTGCCGCACGACCGGCATGCCGAGTCCTGGGGTTCGTGGTGCGTCGGCAAGCCTCTGCACGGACGGCGTACCCGCCTGCGGGGTCACCGGCTCAACCGCACCGCCGGAGTCGGCAGCCCGCTGCACAGCAGAAGGTGTGGCCTTGGTGGGGGCAGCCGCGCGCCCCGCCTCCGAGCCGTCCGGCCCAGCGGATCGCTGCAGCACGGACGAAATCGGCTCACCGAGTCCCAGCCTCCTCGGCCGGGACGGCGGGACCGGGCGTGGCGGCTCTTCCGCCGCCGAACGTTGCACAGCTGCTCCGACCGTGGGCGGCGGAGAGTCTTCAGCAACCGCCCCGAGGGCCTGAAGCGCGGACCCGCCCGGCTCGGCAGAGTCCGCGGCACTGCGCGAAACCACAGGCGCGGACGGCTCGGCAGCAAGCATCCGGGACACCACCGGCCCTCCCGAACCCGCAGGCCCGGAAACGTCTCCCCACACCGGCTTCCACTCGGAAGGCTCCTGCGCGGGAGCCGCCACGTCCGAGATCGAACCGGAAGGCTCCGCAGGCCCCACCGCGTGCGCCAGCGGCGCCAGGAACGACGGGTTCTGCCAGGCGGTCAACCGCGACGAGAACGCGGACACCGGGTTGATCAGCGGGTGCGCGGACACGACCCGCTGCAGCGGTGGCAACGTCCGCCAGTCGGCCCGGACGACGGGCAACGAAGGTTCAGCGGAACGCCGCCGAAAGGGCCACACAGCAAGTCACCTCCCCAAACCGAACCCGGAGCCAAAACCGGAACCTGAACCAGAACTCGCAGAAATCCGCGTGTTGATGCGGCCGATCTCCTCCACGTACCGCAGCCGATCCGCGTGCTCCAGGTCCAAGATGGAGTCGAGCGACCAGTGGAAGTGGTAGGCGACGTACGCGACCTCCGAGTACAGCCGGTCCGGCGCGTACGTCACGATTCCCCCAGGCGCCCACCCGCGATGTCGACCTCGAAGCCGTGCCCGCAGGAGGGGCACGCCACGCCGGTGCGGGTGTGGCCCTCGCTGTTGATGCGGCGGTACATGTCCTGCAGGAAGGCCAGGTCCGACGCGAACAGGTTCTCGATGATCCCCGCGTGCACGTCGGTCACCGAGCCGAGACGGACCACCACGCGGCCCAGCAGCACGACCGTGAGGAAGGCCGCGTTCTCGCGGACCCGGTCGTCCCGCAGCGGGATCAGCTCGTCGCGGGCCGTGGCCAGGCGCATCACGCCCGACTTGTGCACGGTGCCCGAGTCGTCGACGTAGCCGCGCGGAAGCTCGAACGCGAACTCGGTCTGCATGACGGGGGCGGCGGAGCGTTTCACTCGACTTCCATCTCCTCGTAGGTGACCGTGAGCTTCTCGGTCAGCACGGAGGTGTCGCCGGCCTTCAGCGTGCCGATCTCCAGCGCCTTCGGCCAGGCGCGCATGATCTTGTAGCGCTTGATGGCCTGGCCCTCGTAGTCGTAGACGACGACCACGCCGTTCTTGCGGGCGCTGCCCATCTTGCCGAAGCGGGAGTCCTTCACCCACTTCTCGAACGAGTTGTCGGCGGTCAGGCCTCGGGTGAAGACGACCTCACCCGCCTTCATGCGGCCGGGGAGCTTCTTGATGACGTACTTGCCGTCGGCCATGTTCTGCTTGAGCTCGATGACGTCCTGTTCCATCTTCAGGCCGGTCACCTCGGAGATCTGCTTGATCGTGATGCCGTCGACCTCAAGGCCGAACGAGTGGCCTACCGACGTGTCGAGATCGGGGAGTGCCATGTCGATGAACCGCCTTTACTCGTTGACCAGACTGGTGCCGCCCTGCAGCTGGGCGAGCCGGAAGATGACGAACTCCGCGGGCTTCACCGGCGCCACGCCGATCTCGCACACGACCTGGCCGAGGTCGATGCCCTCCGCCGGGTTGGTCTCGCGGTCGCACTTGACGTAGAACGCCTCGTCGGGCGTCAGGCCGAACAGCGCGCCCTTGCGCCACTCCATGACCAGGAAGGCGGAGATGGTGCGCCTGATACGCGCCCACAGGGCGTCGTCGTTCGGCTCGAAGACCACCCACTGGGTTCCGTCCAGAATGGACTCTTCGAGGTAGTTGAAGAGCCGCCGGACGTTCAGGTACCGCCAGGCCGGGTCGGACGACAGCGTCCGCGCACCCCACACGCGGATGCCGCGGCCGGTGAAGGAACGGATGCAGTTCACGCCGATCGGGTTCAGCAGCTCCTGCTCGGCCTTGGTGAGCTGGGTCTGCAACGCCACAGCGCCGCGCACGTTCTCGTTCGCCGGGGCCTTGTGCACGCCGCGAGCGGCGTCACTGCGCGCCCAGACGCCGGCCATGTGACCTGACGGCGGCACGAAGATGTTGTCCGAAGTGGACGGATCGTAGACCTTGATCCACGGGTAGTAGAGCGTCGCGTACTTCGAGTCGTAGCCCGCCTCGGTCTGTTTCCAGTTCTTCACCTGGTCCGGCGAGAGGTCCGGCGGCGGGTCGAGGATCGCCATGCGGTCGCCCATGAGCTCGCAGTGCGCGATGATCGCGGCCTGCACGGTCTTGACGGCCTCGAGCGTGATCAGCCCACGCTGGTAGGAGCTCATCAGATCGGGCACCGAGACCATCGTGATCTCGTCGATCGCTTCCAGGCCACCGAAACCGGTGCGGTCGGCCACGTCGCCCACGTAGTCGTCGGCCACTACCTTGCGCGGCACGGGCGGCGGTGTCGGGGCCTCGCGCAGTGCCACGGAAGCCTTGTCCGGCTTGGCCAGCGACGCGCCGGCGACCTCTTCGATCGTGATCAGCTTCGAGGCCGTGTTCACGACGGTGAGCACGTTCTCCTTGCCGCGCTTGGACGACACCTGGTGCGTCTCGACGACCTTGCCGTTGTCCTTGACGATCAACGAGAAGCGGTCGTCCGGCTGGTTCTCCCCTGCCGGGTCGCTCACCTCGACGGACAGGCTGCCCGCACCGAGCTCACGAGCCGACACGCGGTAGCCGCCCAGCTGCGCCTGCGGGCCCGCGGGCAGTTCCTTCGCCGAGCGCGATCCTCCGACGCGGACGACGTAGCAGTTGGTGCCACCGTTGAGGAAGTAGCCGTAGACGGCCAGCGGCAGGTAGCAGCCCTCGGCGAAGTCACCGAACTTCTCGGTGTACTGCGCCCAGTTCGACACCAGCGTCGGGGTGTTGTACTCACCCTTGGCCGCGAACCCGACGAACGCGGCGACGGCGGTGCCCACGCCCTCGATCGGGCGAGCACCTGCCTCCACCTCCTCGACGTACACGCCCGGCGAGAGATAGGTGGGCATCGACGGCCTCCCATGTCGTACGGAACCCTGTACGACACATGCTGCGGCGATCGCCAGGAACTCGACACGACCCCGCGGCGGTGCTGGAGGGAGCCGGTGACTGCCCGAAAGGGCAGCCACCCCTGAGGGGGATTTTCCGGCCGTTCACCCAACCGCCGCCGAACGATCACCGCACGCGATCCTCCTGAGCCCTACCCTTCGCGACGGCCCATGTCCGCCAACAAGGAAGTGCGCTGGCATGTCACGTCGCAGGGCTCCACTAGCCGTGCTCACCACGGTCGTCATCACGGCGGCCACCCTCACCGCCTCCACCGCGGCCCAAGCGGCCGTCACCACCTTCACCCCCGCCGCCGACACCTACGTCGACAACGCCGCCACCGGAACGAACTACGGCACGTCCGGCCAGCTCGGCATCGACAACTCGTCGATCAAGCGGACGTTCCTCAGGTTCTCCGTCTCCGGGATCAGCGGCGCGGTCAGCAACGCCAAGCTGCGCCTGCACACCGACGACGTCGCCGACGCGCAGAGCCCCAACGGCGGCACCTTCCGGTCCATGACCAACGTCAGCTGGACCGAGACGGGCGTCACCTGGAACAACCAGCCCGCCATCGACGGCGCCACGCTCGGCTCCCTCGGGCAGGTCGAGCGCAACGCCTGGTACGAGATCGACGTGACCAGCTACGTCACGGGCAACGGCACGTTCAGCATCGGCGTCACGTCGAGCAGTTCGGACGGCGCCGACTACGACTCGCGCGAGTCCGGTGCCACCACCGCACCCCAGCTCGTGATCACCAGCGGCACCACCGAACCGCCCGGTGATCCGGTGTGGGTCGGCGCCGGTGACATCGCCGACTCCGGTTCCGGCGACACGGCCACGGCCGCGCTGCTGGACAACATCCAGGGCACCGTCTGGACCACGGGAGACAACGTCTACCCGGACGGCACCGCGTCGCAGTTCAGCACCTACTACGAGCCCACGTGGGGCCGGCACAAGGCACGCACGCGGCCGTCGCCGGGCAACCACGACTACCACACCAGTGGCGCCACCGGGTACTACAACTACTTCGGGGCGCAGGCCGGGCCGTCCGGACGGGGTTACTACTCCTACGACCTCGGCAACTGGCACATCGTGTCGCTGAATTCCAACATCAGCATGGCCGCGGGCAGCGCGCAGGAGCAGTGGCTGCGACAGGACCTGGCGGCGAGCACGAAGCCGTGCACCGCGGCGTACTGGCACCACCCGCTGTTCACCAGCGGCGCCAACCACGCGCCGTCAACGGCCACGAAACCATTGTTCCAGGCCCTGTACGACGCCAACGCGGACCTGGTGCTCTTCGGGCACAACCACCACTACGAGCGGTTCGCCCCGCAGAACCCCAACGGCGGGCTGGACACCGCGCGCGGCATCAGGACGTTCGTCGCGGGCATGGGAGGCGCGGGCGCGTACGGCTTCGGCACGATCAAGCCGAACAGCGAGGCCCGCAACACCGGCACCCGCGGCGTGCTGAAGTTCACGTTGCACAGCAACAGCTTCGACTGGCAGTTCGTCCCTGAGGCCGGCAGGACCTACACCGACAGCGGCACCACCAACTGTCACTGACGCCGCCGCTGGAGGCCGAGCCGTGTACCTGTCCACAATTGACAAACCCAAGACGGCGAACTGGAAAGGGCTGAGCGGCAACGTCTTCGCGCTCGGCACGGTCAGCCTCATCACCGACGTCTCGTCGGAGATGGTGGCCGCGATCCTGCCGCTGTACCTGGTCATCGGCCTCCAGCTCAGCCCGGCCGCGTACGGGCTGATCGACGGCGTATACACCGGCGCCACCACGTTGCTGCGCCTCGCCGGCGGCTACCTCGCCGACCGGACGAACAAGCGCAAGGCGGTCGCGGGCTTCGGCTACGGCATCTCCGCCGTGGCCAAGCTCGGACTGCTCGCCGCGGGCAACTCCCTGACCGCGCTCGGCTTCGTGATCACCGCGGACCGCGCGGGCAAGGGCCTGCGCACCGCACCACGGGACGCGCTGATCACGTTGTCCACCCCCAGCGGTGACCTGGGGCGCGCGTTCGGCGTGCACCGCGCGATGGACGGCATCGGCGCCTTCGCCGGGCCGCTCGTCGCGATGGCCGTGCTCGCGGCCTCGGCCCAGTCGTTCGACGCCGTGTTCGTCACCAGCTTCTGCATCGCCGCGTTCGGCGTGCTGGTCCTGGTCCTCTACGTCAGAGACCGGCCAGAACCGGTACGGCGCAAGGAACCCGTCAAGCTCGCTCTCCTCAAAGACCCGGCCGTGCGCAGGATCGTGCTGGCCGCGTCGTCGCTCGGCCTGGTCACCATCGGCGACGGGTTCGTGTACCTGTTGCTGCAGAAGCGGGAAGGGCTGGCGTTCGGCTGGTTCCCGCTGCTCGCCGTCGGCACGAGCCTCGTCTACCTGCTGCTCGCCGCACCGCTGGGCGCGCTCGCCGACCGCGTCGGCAGGCTCAAGGTGATGCTCTGCGGCTACGGCGCACTGACCGCCGTCTACCTGCTGCTCTTCGGCCCGCTCGGCGGCTGGCCGCTGCTGGTGCTGGTCGTGCTGCTCTACGGCGTGTTCTACGCGGCCACCGACGGCGTGCTGATGGCGCTGGCGGGTCCGGTCCTGCCGGAGCGGCTGCGCACCACCGGAATCGCCCTGATCCAAAGTGGACAGGCACTCGCCTACCTCGGCTCGTCCGTGCTGTTCGGTCTCGCCTGGCAGTTCTGGAGCCCGGAAGCCGCCACCAGGATCGCCGCGGCCGCGGTCGTCCTGGCCCTGATCACCACCGCCGCACTGCTGGGACGTCGTCACCCGTGAAGAACCGACTGCTGATCACCGTCATCGCCGCCGTGCTGCTCGCCGGCGTCGCCATCGGCTACACCGTGCTGTCCGGCGCCTCGCCGGGAGAGGCCGCTCACTCGCTACCGGTGCAGTCCGGACCGCGGCTGATGATGCTCAGCAACGGCAGGCTCTCCACCGCGTCCCGCAACGACCCCGCCGGACCGAGGGAGATCACCGAACAGCGTTGCGACCGCGCGTACGGCGCCGCGGGCACGATCTCGTGCCTGCGGCCGGTCGGTGCCCTCAAAGCAGGCGAACTGGCCGTGCTCGACAGCCAGTTGAAGGAGCTGCGCACAGTTCCGCTGACCGGTTTCCCGAACCGCACCCGCGTGTCCGCGAGCGGCCGGATGGTCGCGTGGACGCTGTTCGTCGACGGGCATTCCTACGCCGCCAACGGTTTCTCGACGAGCACGGGCATCCTCGACACGAGGACCGGGACACTGGTGCAGTCGCTGGAGGAGTTCACCGTCGAGGGCCTGCCGCAGCTGCCCGTGGACGCGAACTTCTGGGGCGTCACGTTCACCGCCGACGACAACCGCTTCTACGCCACCATGTCCACCGGCGGGCACCGCCACCTGGTCGAGGGTGACTTCGCGGCGCGCAAGGTCCGCCGGACCGAGCACGACAACGTCGAATGCCCGTCGCTCTCCCCGGACGGCACGCGGATCGCCTACAAGGCCGCGGTCAACGGCGACCCGCAGCAGGGCTGGCGGATCTCCGTGCTCGACCTGGCGACGCGCAGGATCACGCCGCTCGCCGAGACCCGCGGCGTCGACGACCAGCCGGCCTGGCTCGACGACAGGACCGTGGCGTACGGGATCCAGCGCGACGACGGCCTGAACGACGTGTGGTCCGTGCCGGCCGACGGCACCGGCACGCCCAGGATCGAGATTCCCGAAGCGAGCTCGCCCGCGCCTTGGTAGCTGCCCGAACGGGCGGTCGCCATCGCACGAGCGGCCGACCCGGCAGTCCTCGACGGCTCCGAAGCCGGTGCGAACACTGGAAAAATGACCCACGCAGTGCCCGGTCACGACAAGCCCTCCGACAGGCGGGGTACTCAGTCCACTCCAGCGCGAGCACAAACGAAGCCACCGCCGAGGCATCACCTCAACCCCGTCGCCGCGATGGCCTTGCAACGTCAGGCAGGCAACGCGCGGTGACGAGCCCGAGGCAGGCAGCAGTTCGGCATTCAGGACCTTCTGAAGGTCTTCGCCGAACACGGCCGACCTGCAACGCCGACGACGCCGGAAGCATCGGGCGCCCAGCAGATCCATGCCCGCATAACCGTACGTGTCGCACCCGGCGCGACACCGCTGGAGATGGACAAGACGACAGGTCGCCCGCGAGGGACGGGCGAAACACCACCGGCACGCCCCGGCTATGAGCTCTTCAACTGGGACCCGGATCTGCCGACGCCTCAACGGGGTAAAAAGGTCGGTCGCGGAGCGGTGTACACCGGGAGCAACACACCCAACACATCCGGCACGGCACAAACCGTCGAGGTCATAGCTCGTACGTGGGCGACGCAGGGAACCGAGAAGAACAGCGTCAACCACACCGAGCGGCAGTTGGACACGTGGCTGACCAGCCAAGGTGACGACTTTCTGCGCCGCATCACCGCCATGGAGCTGCACAGCAGATACAGCGCGTGCACCAACTGCACAGACGTCCTCATAGGACTGCGCAGGAAGCTGCCGTCGGCGGTGCTCGTGTTCCACTGGCGAGACCTCTACGTGCCGAAGGACGATTCTCCCTCGCGCCGACGACAGGTGTCGCAGACGGCCGCTGCCTACCTCAGCGAGCTGGAGAAGGTCGGGTGGAGGCTGACCGGCCGCCGGTCCTGAGCTACTGAGGAGCTTCCTCTTCCTCCGGAGCTTCGCTCTCCCGCTGCACGAACGTCTGCGCGGTCTCCTCCTCAGGAGCCTCCTCGCGCTGCACGTGCGCCTCCCCGACGCCGTGATCCTCACACCGCTGCACCGGAGCGGCGGGCGTGGCCATGATCCGGTCCGCGTTCGCGACGGCGTCCCGCTCGAACCGGTCGGACGGGTCGCTCACCTTCACACCACCCCCGGTGTCGGTACCGTCGACCGGCCCCGACCGCTGCTGCACCACGTGCGTCAACTCGTGCGCCAGCATGTGCTTGCCGGAGTCCGACGACGGGTCGTACTTGTCGCGCTGGAACACGATGTTGGAGCCAACGGTGTAGGCCTGCGCGTTCACCGATCGGGCCGAGTGGTCCGCTGCGGAGTCGGTGTGCACGCGGACGTCGGAGAAGTCCTGCCCGAAACGGCCCTCCATGTCCTGGCGGACGTCCGCCGACAGCGGTGATCCGCTCGACGAGATGACGTCGTGCACGGGCGAGCGCTCCTCCTCCACGACGGCCCCGACGCCCGCGTTGCCCACGGCTCGTTGCAGGCCCAGCATGCCGGCGGGCCCGAGCACGTCGGGACGGCCGGCCGCGGCCGCGCGGCCCAGCAGGCCGGTCTCCTCCTGCGGGATCCGGTCACCCTTGGGACGAAGGGAGTTCTCCGAGTCGAAATCGTGTTCGTGTCCGTGCATCTCCGCTCCCTGTGAATGGCCTAACCCACCAGACGTTCGGTTGCCAGCTCGAAGTAGCGGCCGAACTCACGCTCCCCCACCAGCCGCCCCAGCTTGCGGTACTCCCGCGCCACGGCACCGATCAGCTCGACCATGCCGACGACGTGCCCCGCGGCAGCGGCCAGGTAGGCCGCCGTCACCGCCGCGGACCGGATGTGCCCGCCGGCCAGTTCGAACGACGCCGCCAGAAAATCGAGGTCCACATCGGACGATCGCGGCACCGAGTCGCCCAGGCACCGGTCCCACAGCCCGCGGCGCAGGTCCGCGTCGGGCAACGGGAAGTCCACGATGACGTCCAGCCTCCGGGTGAAGGCGTCGTCGAGGTTCGCCCGCAGGTTCGTGGCCAGTACCGCGATGCCGTCGAAGGACTCCATGCGCTGCAACAGGTACGCGCTCTCGATGTTCGCGTACCGGTCGTGTGCGTCCCTGACCTCCGATCGTTTGCCGAAGATCGCGTCGGCCTCGTCGAACAGCAGCACGCCGTTGACGCCGGCCGCCTCGACGAAGATCCGCTCCAGGTTCTTCTCGGTCTCGCCGACGTACTTGTCCACGACCGTGGCGAGGTTGACCGTGTAGAGGTCGAGGCCGAGCGAGGCCGCGATCACCTCGGCCGACATCGTCTTGCCCGTGCCGGAGTCGCCGGCGAACAACGCCGTGACGCCCCTGCCCCTGCCCCCTCCCGGCCGCATGCGCCATTCGTCGATCACGCGGTCCCGGTGCTTCGCCCTCGCCGCGAGCTCGCGCAGCAACGACGTGATGGGCGCGGGCAGCACCAGGTCCGGCCACGACACGGCGGGCTCGATGCGCCGCGCCAGCCGTTGCAGCCCTCCCGCGTTCTGGCTGCGCGCACCGGCCCGCAGATGTGTCACGTCGACCAGCCCGTCATCGGCCAGCGCCGAGACCGTCGCCGCGTTCGCCGCCCGGCTGATCTGGGTCGGCCCCAGCACGAAGTGCGCGGTGACCTCCGCCGGGTCGATGCCGTGCGCCAGCTTGCCGTCGAGCTCCGTGCGCCACAACGCCACCCGCACGTCGAACGGCACCGGCACCGCGTCGTGCTGCAACGGCGGCATCCGGGTCCAGCGCGGCTCCCACGCCCCCGGACCGTACGCGATGACCGGGATCTCCTCGTGCAGCAGCGGATCCAGCGTGAAGTTCGAGTCGACGGGGCCGATCGTGATGCCCGCGCCCCTGAGCAACGCCTCCCTGGTCACCGCCAGCGGGTCGGTGATCCGCGCCGCGTCCACCAGCAACGCGGGAAAACCCGCCAGCGACAGCGCCGCCACGGCCAGCTCCGCCGCGCCACCGCCGGGATGCTCTCGCAGGTAGACGAGCCGCACACCGCGTTCGATGCCGCGAGCCAGCCGCTCCGCACCCGGCATCGCGACCGGATCTCCCGGCAGCGTCACGAAATCCGACAGCAACGGATCCGGCCTGTCGTCGCCGAGCAGGTGCGCCCCGACCCGGTCCGGCACCCGCAGGGATCTGCTGAGCAGTGGCCTTTCCTGGTCCTCCGCGGTGATGAGCCCGCACCGGACGAGGGGGCTGCCGTGGTCGAGCCTCGCCCGCCCCTTCGACGACGCCTCCGGTAGCCCGCACAACCGCAACGCCAGCCCGACCGTCGCCCTGCGCCGCGTCACGTCGTCGTTGAGGTACCCGTAGAACTGCTCGAACCGGCTGTCCACGTCCGGCGCCAACGCGACCAGCAGCAGCTCGACGTCCACTTCGGACAGTTGCGCCTTGCGCGCCAGCCGGCCGAGCCTGCCGTCCGCCGTCGTCTCGGTGAACGGTGCGAACGGCTCCCTGCCGCTGTCCAGCAACGCCTCGATGACCTCGTCCGACAGGTAGAGCCCGCGGAACGGGTCGTCGGGGTTCGGGTCAGTGGCCCGCCGCGCCGCCACCGCCGCCCGGATCCGCCGCTCCAGGCCCGCCATCCGCTCGAAGATCATCGCGCCACCCGGCGCATCGCCACGCCGTCCTCGGAGACGTCGTGCCGCACCCGTTCCTCCCCGGAACGCAGCTGCACGCCCTCCTTGGCGGGCGGCCCGGCCTCGAACCTGCGCCCGGACGAGATCGGCGCCGACACGACGACGTCCAGCGACGGCTTCAGCTCGCCGCCCAGCGCACTCCACACGTCCGCGAACGCCCTGTCCTCCGGCGGCGGCAACGCGACCGTCATCGGCACGGGCAGCTGCAGCTCGTCGAGCGTGCCGCTGAGCAGCCCCGGCGGCACGGCCTCGTACTTCAGGAACCCGATCAACAGGTCCGAGAGGAGCCGGTGCTCGTCCTCCGGGCGTTGCGTCCACGCCGTGACCAGGTACGAGAGCTTCATGTGCCGCGGCGGGACGTGCCGCGCCGCCACCTTGCCCTGCGCGTCGTACTCGTTGAGCATCCCGCGCTGGCGGCGGCGCATGTCCTCCCGGATGTCGTAGAGGTAGATGTTGACCGTGGGCGCGTTGCGGCGCGCCGCCCAGTCCTTGGTGGGCGCGTCGAACGCGACCTCCAGATCGGAACCGCGCAGCGCCTCGTCGCGGACCAGGCGGCGCAAAGCCTCGTCTACCTCGTGAATCACCCGTCCACGATCGCGCGCACACCCCGGAGCCGGGACCAGCGCGCTGACGTCCCGGCGGACACGGTTGGCTGCCCCAACGGGCAGCCGCACCCGAACCTCGTGCGGAAGCGATCAGCTGGTTGCGGCGGCGGCGGGGACGGCGACGCCGACGGCGGTGAACGGGGCGGTGAGCAGGGCGTACTGCTCGGCTGAGAGCCCGGCGGGTTTCCGCACGGCCCTGGCCGCGATCACGCAGACGGACTTGGCGTCCGAGTGGAGTCCCGCGCGGTACGCGTCGAGTTCCTCACTGCGCGGAAGCAGCGCCGACCTCACGGCGTGATCGAGCTCGGAGTTCTCCGACGCCGAGAGCCTGAGGGCACGGCTCGCCTCACGGCCGCCCTGCCGGCGCAGGCCGACGGCGTGGTCGAACGCGGCGGCGAGCGTCTCGGGCGGCAACGCCGCGATGGTCCCTATGAACCGAGCCGTGGCGGCATCCACAACAAGCTCCTTCGTCAGGATGCGGAAGGTTGGAAAGCAGCGGCCGCGGTGGCGCCGTCAACCAGTCTGCCTCGCCCACGTGAAAAGGTACGTTCCGGGGGAACGAGGGAGCGCCACATGGATGTCCAACGCCTGACCCGCACAGCAGCGAGGCTCTTCGGGGATCTCGGCCCTGCTGGGGCGCTCACGGTGCGGGAGTTGCCCGACGGACTCGGGATCTGCGTGTGGCAGACCGGCGTCCGAGGTGGAGGAACCATCTTCGTGGGATGCGACGAGACGGTTCTGTTCGTGGGGTCCGCGACGGGTTTCGATGCCGGTCTCGCGGCTTTCCGCCAAGGCAGGCGCACTCCAGCCGAACGGTTCCGGAGTGAACCCTGACGAGGCGACCGCACGGAGGCCGGCTACTCCGCGTCGGCCTCGACGATCCGGACGTCCTGAGCGATCGGGTCCTCCAGGACCTTGGCCATGTAGCGTTCGGCGCCGGCAAGATCATAGGTGGAGTACGTCCCGATCTCGCTGCCCTCGTAAATCCACCTCACGCGGTACTGCTCTGCCATCCAGCTTCCTTCCACCACAGGGACGCACATCATCCCCTGTGACTGAAACGATCAGTGGGTGGGCAGGGGACGCATCCGGTCCGGCATGTGCGCCCGTAACGTGTCGTGCAGCGCGGACACCTCGTCACGATCCAGAAGGACGGACCCGGTGGCGCACGCCAGCACGGCCTCACCGGTGCGCTGGTCCGGCACGTACCGCAGGGTCAGATCCTGCTGGACGACGTCCCGGACTGTGCACGACTCGGCCTGACGAATCGCGGTCAGCAGCTCCGACACCCGCTCGTACCCCAGCCGCGCGCTCCAGCGCAGCGCGGCCGGGGGGCGAACGAACAACCGGAGGCCTCCTGCGGCACGGCGAACTTCAACGCACGTCAACACCGCTGCAACCTCCTAGCAACATCTCACCAGCGAGACTAGCCAGAAAGGCGGGCCGTCAGCGGTAGGTGTCACCCGTTCGGTTCATTGGTAACAGGGCTTCTCGAATTTGAAATCCTTAGCGGTCGAACCGGTGAAGAAGTCCTCCACCAGCGTCACTCCGGTCGGCGCGGCGTCGTCCGGGCGGTAGATCAGTGACTGACGGAACAGTGCGTCCTGCGGAGAAGCGGAGAAATTGCCTGCACCCGAAGGAAGCATTCCCTCGTAGTCCACCGAGCTGAGTGAACGCACCGCGTTCAACACTCCGGCACGCGTCAGGTCCTTGTTCTCCGCCGCCTTTTCCAGCGCCGCCTTCAACGGGTACGCCCACACCCAGCCGGCGGTGTAGCCGTCGTTCGGCGTCACACCGGGCAGCGCGGCGCGCATCGCGGTGTGGCCGACGGACTCGGTCGCCCACGCCTTCCACGGCGCCGACTGCAGGTACAGGGCCTTGATCGCGGGCGCGGCCGGCGACTTCAGCAGACCGGGGTTCCACGTCGGCGAGGTGCCGATGAACTTGCCCTTGTACCCGCGCGCCGCCGCCTGGCCGATGATCACGGCCGCGTCGGTCGGGCCGGTCGTCAGCACGACCAGGTCGGGCTTCTTCGACACGACGGCGTCGACGGCGCCGCCCTGGTTGTCCTGGCCGGTCTGGGTGGTCACGTTCTCGAACGACAGACCGCGCTTCTCCGCGGCGATGCGAGCACCTGCCGCCGCGTCGTCGCCGTAGTCGCCGGCGAGGTGCACGGCCATCACGGACTTCACGCCGAGCTTCTCCACGGCGTAGTCGACGGTGTTCATCGACTCGACGCAGTAGTTCGTGCCGGACTCCAGCACGACCTCCTCGAAGCCCCACAACGACGTCCACGACGCCGGGACCGACACCATCTGGGTGCTCTCCAGATCGGGCAGGATCGCGGCCGTCGTGGGCGAGCCCAGCGTCTGCGTCAGCGCCAGGATCTTGCCCTTGATCTCCTGGTAGACCTGGTTGTGGATCTGCGGGTTGTACTTGTTGTCCTTGACGTACGTGGTCACGTCGATCTCATACCCGCCGATGCCGCCGCGGTCGTTCACGCGCTTCCAGAACGCCTTCTGCGCGTCCGTGATCGGCACGGCCAGCGTCTTGAACGGGCCCTCGGTGAGGTCCGAGATCGTGCCCAGGTAGATGCAGCCCTTGGACTTGTCGGCGGCCTGCGGGCACGCCTCCTCGGTGACGCCGAAGTCGACCTTGATGCCGCCCGCGCCCTCCTGTGGCGCGGCGCCGTCCCCGCCCCGGCAGGAGGCCACCGCGAGCAGGCCTGTGAACAGAACGGCCAATCGCTTACCAGACATGGGGATTCTCCTCAGTACGAGAACGGCCAGGTGCGCCAGTAGTTGCGGACGCGCACCCAGATGCCGAACAACCCGCGTGGCTCGACGATCAGGAACACGATGATGAGCACGCCGTAGAGCACGGCTTCCAGCTGGAAGACCGTGATCGCGCCGGTGGCGTCACCACTGATGAACGGCAGCACCGCGGGCAGTTCCCTGGTGATGCGTGGCAGCAGCGTGATGAAGAGCGCGCCCATGATCGCGCCCGAGATGGTGCCCGCGCCGCCGATGAGCACCATCGCGATGTACTGCACTGACAACAGCAGGTTGAACGAGCCGGGGTCGAAGAACCCGTTCACCACGAACAGCAACGCGCCCGCGACGCCCGCGTAGAACGAGGACACCGCGAACGCCAGCACCTTGTACTTCGTCAGGTCCACGCCGATCACCGACGCGGCCAGGTCCCGGTCCCGCACCGCCGCGAACGCCCGGCCCACCCGCGAGCGCACCAGGTTCCGCGCCAGCACACCGAAGATCACCAGCAGCACGAACATCACCAGGTACAGCTGTTGTGCCGCCGTGAACACCGCGTTGTCCCTGTCGAGCCGCACCCCGAACAGCTCGGGGATCGCCGCGGGCCGCCCGACTCCCGGCCCACCGGTGAGCGACGTCCACTCCCGGAAGACGTGCTCTCCCAGGAAGACCAGCCCGAGCGTCACGATCGCCAGGTACAGGCCGCGCAGCCGCACCGCCACCGGCGCCACCAGCACGCCGAAGAACGCGGCCACCAGACCGGAGGCCAGCAACCAGATCGGCAGCGACGTGATGCCGAACCCGATCACCCGCCCGGTCTCGGAACCGGACAGCGCCGCACCCGTGTACGCGCCGATCGCGAGGAAGAAGGCGTGGCCCAGCGAGACCTGGCCCGCGTAGCCGGTGACGATGTTCAGCCCGATGGCACCGATCGCCGCCACGAACCCCGTCGCCAGCAGCTGCAGCAGGTCGTCGGTGATGAGAAACGGGATCAGGAGAGCGAGAACGACCAGCGCCGACACGGAGACCCGCTTGGGGCGCGTGTTGAGGAACGCCATGTCTTGCGCATAAGAGGTGTACAGCTCAGGACGACCCTTCACAGCCGTTCGACCTCCCTCTTGCCGAACAACCCGTATGGTCTGACGAGCAACACCAGCAGCATCAACGCGTACGGCGCGACGAGGGCGAAGTTCGGCCCAAGCCACGGCGCGAAGTCGTTCTGGTAGGTACCGAAGAGCGACTCGACGATCCCGACCGCGAGCCCGCCGACGACGGCACCGCCCAGCGACTCGAGTCCACCGAGGATGATCGCGGGCAACGCCTTCAGCGCCACGATCCACAGCTGCTGGTCGACACCGGCGCCGGTCGCCACGAACACACCCGCCAACGCGGCCAGCCCACCGGCCAGCGCCCACGACAACGCGAACACCGACCCGACCGAAATGCCTTGCGCCAGGGCGACTTCCTGGTCGTACGCGACGGCCCGCATCGCGAGCCCGATCCGCGAGTACCGGAAGAACAGGAACAACGCGACGGTCACGACAGCGGTCGTCCCGATCATCACCAGGTACCGCTGCTGCACCTCGGCACCGAGGAAGTTCACCGTCGTGAGTCCCCACGGATCTCCGACCTGCCGCACGTCCAGGCCGATGAACGCGTTCGTCACGACTCTGACCACGACGTCCACGCCGATCGTGATGATCGCGACGACGAACACCGGCTTGCCGACCATCGGCCGCAGCACCGTGCGCTCGACACCCAACGCCAGCACCGCGATCACCACCGCGGCCACCAGCACAGCGCCGAAGAACGAGACCGCGGGCGCCAGGTACGAGACCAGCACCGCACCGGCCAGCATGAACGCCGGCTGGGCGAAGCTGATCACCTGCGTCGACTTGTAGATGATCACGAAGCCGAGCGCGAGCAACGAGTAGATCGACCCGGTGCCGAGACCCCGGATCAACGACTGGAGAAACTCATCCATACATGCTCTCCACGAGGTCGTCGAACATCTTGCCCAGCGCGGCCCGTTTCACCTTCTGCGTCGCGGTCAGCTCGCCGTCCTCGTGGTCGAGCTCCTTGGGGAACATCCGGAACTTCTTGATCTGCTCGACGTTGGCGAACTTCGCGTTCACGTCGTTCACGATCTTCTGCACCAGCTCCAGCACCTCGGGTTTCTCCGAGAGGTCCCGGTAGGTGGTGTAGGGGATCTTGCGCTGCTGCGCCCAGTGCCCGACCGTCTCGTGCTCGATGCCGATCAACGCCACCAGGTACGCCCGCTGGTCGCCGATCACCACGGCTTCCTTGATGTACGGGGAGGTTTTCAGCGCGTTCTCCAGCTCGGACGGCGCGATGTTCTTGCCGCCCGCGGTGATGATGATGTCCTTCATCCGGTCGGTGATCTTCACGTGCGTCCCGTCGACCCACTCACCGACGTCGCCGGTGTGCAGCCAGCCGTCGGTGATCACGCGGGCGGTCGCGTCGGGATCGCGCCAGTAGCCGGCGAACGTGCCGCCGTGCCGGGTGAGGATCTCGCCGGTCTCCTCGTCGATCCGCAGCTCGATGCCCGGCTGCGGCTCGCCGACGGTGCCGACCTTGACCCTGCCCGGCCGGTTTCCCGTTGCCACGGCGGTGTTCTCGGTCATGCCGTAGACCTCGTGCATCGGAACTCCGATGCCCATGAAGAACTTCAGCACGTCCGGTGCGATCGGCGCGGCACCGGACGACGCGTAGCGCACGTACCTCATACCGATCCGGGCCTTCAGCGCGCGGAAGCAGAACAGCCAGCCGATCGCGTAGACCAACCTGCTCGACGCGGTGTGGTTGCCGCCGGTCCGGACGAGCGTCTCACCGATGCTTTCCGCTCTTCGCAACCAGAACCGGGTGACCGTCCGCTTGAGCCACGACGCGCTGGACACGCCGATCGTGACGCCCGCCAGCACCTTCTCCCAGATGCGCGGCACACCGAACAGGATCGTCGGCTGCACCTCGCGCAGGTTCGCCTGCACGGTCTCGATGGACTCGGCGAAGTGCACCTGCACACCGGAAGCCGCGCTGAACCACGTCGTGAAGATGCGTTCGGCGACGTGGCACAACGGCAGGTACGACAGCGTGACGTCGGCGGAGGACGGCGGTGGCGAAGTGAAACCGCCGCCCTCCACCAGCACATGGACGGCGAACTCGACGTTCGCCACGGTGAGCATCGCGCCCTTGGGTGGCCCGGTGGTGCCGGAGGTGTAGATCAAGGTCATCACGTCGTCGGGCTCGGTCGCCGCCATCCGCTTCGCGAGCTCGTCACCGTGTTCGTCCCGGTACCGCGCGCCCATCGCGAGGAAGTCGTCCCACCACAACAGCTTCGGGTTGTCGTAGCGCCCTTTGATGCCTCGTGGTTCGAGGTAGACGATCCGTTCCAGGTCGGGGGTGTCCTCCAGCACCGCGAGCGCCTTGTCGACCTGTTCCTGGTCCTCGGCGATGAGGATCCGCGCGCCGGAGTGCGACAGCAGGTAGGCGACCTCGGACGGCGGGTTCGTCGGGTACAGGCCGACCGTGATGCCGCGCGCCGCGACGATGCCGAGGTCGGCGTAGAGCCACTCGCGGCGGTTCTCCGAGTGGATCGCCACCCGGTCGCCCGGCTGCAGCCCGAGTGCGAGCAGCGCGTCGCCGACGAGCTCGACGTTCGCCCAGTACTGGGCCCAGGAGACCTCCTGCCAGATGCCGAAGTCCTTGGCGCGCAACGCGATCTGGTCAGGGGTGTTGGCCGCCCTGTTCTTGACGCGGGTCACGACGGTGGTGGTCATGTCGTCACGCTCCGGTGCTGCTCACCCAGGTACGCGCGGACGACGTCCGGATCCGCCTGCACCTCGGCGGGCGTGCCGGTGCGGATCGGGCGGCCGAAGTCCATCACCATCACGCGGTCGGCGAGGTCCATCACGAGGCCCATGTCGTGCTCCACCATGATCATCGGGATGTTCAGCTCCTCGCGGACGTCGAGGATGAACCGGGCCATGTCCTCGGTCTCCTCGACGTTCATGCCCGCGACCGGCTCGTCGAGCAGCAGCAACCGCGGCTCCATCGCGAGCGCCCTGCCCAGCTCGACGCGCTTCTGCACGCCGTAGGGCAGCAGGCCGACCGGGTACCGGCGCCACTGCTCCAGCTCCAGGAAGTCGATGACGTCCTCGACCGCCGCCCGGTTCTTCAGCTCCTCGCCGCGGGCCTTCCCGAGCCACAGGAACGCGCTGAGGGCGCCGTAGCGCATGTGGTTGTGGCGGCCGAGCATGAGGTTCTCGACCACGGTGAGGTGCGAGAACAGCTCGATGTTCTGGAACGTGCGGGACATGCCCCTGGCGGCGATCCGGTGCGGCCGCATGCCGATCAGATCCTCGCCGTTGAACCGCACGGTGCCCTGTTGCGGCCGGTAGACGCCGCTCAGCACGTTGAAGATGGACGTCTTACCCGCGCCGTTCGGGCCGATGATGGCGAAGAGCTCGCTCTCGCCGACCTCGAACGACACCCCGTCGACGGCGATGACGCCCTCGAAGGCGAGCCTGATGTCGGTGACCTCGAGAACGCTCATGACAGCCACCGCTTCCTGCGCTTGTAGTGCTTGACCGCACGGAACGAGGAGGTGCCGAGGCCGAGGTAGAACTCGCGGATGTCGTCGTCGGCCAGCAGGGCCTCCGCCGGCTTGTCCATGACGACCTTGCCGGTCTCCAGCACGTACCCGTGGTCGGCGATGGAGAGCGCCATGCTGGCGTTCTGCTCGACCAGCAGGACGGTGGTGCCCTGTTCGTTGATCTTCACGACCAGGTCGCGGATCTGCTGCACGAGCAGCGGCGCGAGACCGAGGCTGGGCTCGTCGAGCAGCAGGTACTCGGGTTCGGACATGAGCGCGCGGCCGATCGACAGCATCTGCTGCTCGCCACCGGACAGGTAGCCGGCGCTCTGCCTGCGTCTCTCCAGGAGCCGAGGGAAGAGCTCGTAGCAGCGCTCGAGGTTCTGCTTGAGACGCTTCGGCCTGGCGTGGCCACCGACCTTGAGGTTCTCCTCGACGGTCAGTTCGGCGAGGATTCTGCGGCCCTCCAGGGCCTGCTTGATGCCCCTGTCGGCTATTTTCGCTGGTGAGAGTCGGTGGATCGGTTCACCGTCGAGCGTGATCGAGCCCTTGGTGACCTTGCCGTCGTGCACGTCGAGGAGGCCGCTGAAAGCCCTCATCAACGTTGTTTTCCCTGCTCCGTTCGCTCCGAGCAGGGCGACGACGCGACCTTTGGGCACCTTGAGACTCACGCCGCGGAGCACCAGCATCACGTCGTCGTAGACAACCTCAAGGTTGTTCGCCTCGAGCACCGGCGCCTCCTAGGGCCTGCGATGCCGATCAGTATGACGTGGATCACGTCCGATATGACTACTGTGCGCGATTTCGTGATGCGCAAATCGCGATTGGTCCACCACTCTCCGTGTCCGTCCAGTGTGGACCGGGCACGATGTGTAACAACGCGTGGCTCGGGTACTCACTCTTCGACGACAAAATGATGAAGAGGAGGAGGTTTCGTGACCACCATTGAGAAGTCGGTGGATGTCCACGTGCCTGTGAGCACGGCGTACAACCAGTGGACCCAGTTCGAGTCCTTCCCGGCGTTCATGGACGGCGTCGAGAAGATCGACCAGGTCACGCCGACCAGGACCCACTGGACCACGAAGATCGGCGGCGTCGTCCGCGAGTTCGACGCGGAGATCACCGAGCAGCACCCGGACGAGCGCGTCGCGTGGACCACGGTCGACGGGCCTCCGCAGGGTGGCGTGGTCACCTTCCACCGGCTCGACAACGACACGACCAGGGTTCATCTCCAGATGGAGTACGACCCGGAGACCTTGACCGAGAAGGCGGGCGCCGCGCTCGGCGTCGTCGGCCACCGGATCGAAGGTGACCTGAAGCGGTTCAAGGAGTTCATCGAGAACCGGGGCACCGAGACCGGCGCATGGCGGGGCGACGTCACGCCGCCGCCCCAGGTCTGATCTGCGGTGTGCGTTGACCCCAGATCAACAGGCGGCGTTCGAGGAACTCGCCCGCACCGGCCGTGACTCGCCGCGTTACTACGCGCTGCGAGATCGGCTGGTGCGCGAGTACCTCCCGCTCGCCCGTCACATCGCCCGCCGCTTCAGCGAACGCGGCGAGCCGATGGAAGACCTCGCCC
Organism: Lentzea roselyniae; assembly: GCF_039537795.1. Lineage (NCBI taxonomy): Bacteria > Bacillati > Actinomycetota > Actinomycetes > Pseudonocardiales > Pseudonocardiaceae > Lentzea > Lentzea roselyniae. Next base: position 65,611 of record NZ_BAABBE010000013.1, on the reverse strand, counting down.
AGGTGGCGGCGGTCGGACTGATCAACGCCATCGACCGGTACGACGTGGGCCGGCAGACGGACTTCCTGTCCTATGCCGTGCCCACGATCACCGGCGAGGTGCGGCGGCACTTCCGCGACCAGTGCTGGGCGGTGCGGGTGCCGCGCAGGTTGAAAGAGCTGTGCGACTCGATCGACGGCGCGACTGCCGAGCTGTCGCACAAGACCGGGCGATCTCCGACTCCCTCCGAGATCGCCCGGCACCTGGGGATTCCTCTTTCCGACGTCTACGAGGGCCTGCGAGTGGAGAAGAACGTCGCGTTCGCGCCACTCGACTCCCTCGAAGGTTCGACGGTCGACGACCCGGCGCTCGAAGGCGTGGAGATCCACGAGGCCCTGCAGCCCATGCTGCGGGGCCTTCCCCGCCGTGAGCGGACCATCGTGGTGCTGCGGTTCTTCGGCCGGCTGACCCAGACGGAGATCGCGCGCCGCGTCGGGATCTCCCAGATGCACGTCTCGCGGCTGTTGACCAAGTCGCTGGAACAGCTGCGCAACGACCTTCTGGCAGACGAATGAAATGGGCGAGCGCGAATGTCCGGTCTTCGCGATACTGACGGCATGAACCGGTTGCGGTGGCCCCAGAAGCTGGCGATCAGCACTGGTACCCTGCTCGTCCTCTGGGGGGTCGCCGGGTTCTTCGTGACGGGTTTCTCGCCGTTCGCCGGCGAGTCCGACACCTGGGTTCTCCTGCTCCGGGTGAACCCGCTGCAGAACACCGTCCACGTCGTGCTGGGCGCGGCACTGCTGCTCACCTTTCGCAGCTTGAAAGCACTCAGCTCCTCCGCGTTGCTCGTCGCCGCGGTGTCGCTGATCGTCTTCGGCATCGGGACGGCCAGGTACGACGAGGGCGTTGTGAACGTGCTCAACGTGAACTCCGGCAGCAACGCGCTGCACCTGCTGACCGGGTTCGCGGCGCTGGCGGCGGCGCAGGGTGCCGTCTGGTGCCGCCAGTGCGACCGGGTGGCGGCGCTCAAGGCTTCCTGAGCAGCTTCCGCACGGCACGCTCCGGATCGCCGTTGCTGATGACCTCGCCGCGTTCGAACGCTCCGGTCAAACGTGGGTCCACGTAGGACTTCCGCGCGACGGCCGCCGTGTTGCCCAGGTGTTCGGCCACCTCTTTCATGACCGCGCTGACCGCTCGTTTCGACGGTTTGCCCCGTTCGTTCAGGGCGTGCGCGAACGCCTGGGCCGCGTGGACCGTGGCGTGCCAGGTGCGGAGGTCCTTCACGCTGAACTCCTCGCCGACGAGCTCGCGGAAGCGCTCGTTGACGTCGTCGGCGGTGAGGTCGAAGACGCGGCAGTCCGGGGTCCGGTCCTTGAGGAGACTCCGCACGGCGCGTGCGAGCCGCGCGTCGGTGATCTCCTCGTCCACCTCGACGCCGTGCTTGGCCGGGAAGCGGAACCTGACCCGGTCACCGCGCACGCTGAGGTGTTCGCAGAGGAGGGTCGCGACGCCATGAGTGCCGTTCTCCTCGGCGTACTCCTCGTGGCCGACGCGGAAGACGCCGAGGTCGAGCATGCGCAGCGCGATGGCGAGCAACCGCTTGCGGCCACGCGTCTTCATGTCCTTCTCGATCTGCTCGCGGAACTTCCCCAGTCGCGGGGCGAGCCGCAGGACGCGGTCGAACTTCTCCGCGTCCCGGTCGGTGCGCCACTTCTCGTGGTAGAGGTACTGGCGGCGGCCCGCGTCGTCGTAGCCGACGGCCTGGATGTGGCCGTTGGGGTGCGGAGAGATCCAGACGTCGCGCCACGCGGGTGGGATGACCAGGGCTTTCACCCTCGCCAGCTGGTCCGCCGTGAGGGCGTTGCCCTGCGCGTCGAGATAGCGGAAACCGCCGCCGTGCCGGCGGCGGGTCCAGCCCGGCCCCGCCGGGTCGCTGCGGCGCAGTCTCATTCGGGCACCTCGTGGTTGATCAGCACAGAACGCGGGTACCCGCTCGCCGATGAGTCACTACACGGTCGGTGTGGAACAAGAGTTCCTTCTTGTTGATCCCGAGTCGCGGCGGCCGGTAGCACTGGCTCCCCGGGTCAGGGAGATCTCTCGCGCTCCCGGTGACCTCGACGTGCAGGGCGAGCTGACGCCGTTCCAGATCGAGGTCGCCACCGGCATCACCCACTCCTTCGAAGAGCTGGACGAGCAGGTGCGCTCGGCGCGGCGAACGCTGGTCAGGGCCGCTGACGAGGCCGGCTGCCGGCTGGTGGCCGTCGGCATGCCGCCGATCGGCGAGGCCGGTCCCCCTCCCGGAACGGATGACCCCAGGTATCACCGGATCGAGTACTCCCACCGAAGACTCGTGCTCGGGCAAGGCGCGTGCGGGCTGCACGTGCACGTGGGTGTTTCCTCGAAGTCCGAAGCGCTGGCGGCGTCGAACAAGCTGCGCCCGTGGCTGCCGACGTTGCTGGCGCTGAGCGCGAACTCCCCTTACTACGCCGGGGAGGACACCGGGTACGCGAGCTGGCGCTCGATGGTGTGGTCGCGCTGGCCGGTGAGCGGGCCGCCTCCGCACTGGAACGGGCCGGACGACTACGACCGGACCGTCTCGGCGCTCATCAACTCGGAAGCCTTGATAGACCGGGCGATGGTGTACTGGGACGTGCGCCCGTCGGCCGATCATCCGACCGTTGAGGTGCGCGTCGCGGACATTCCGCAACTGGCAACGGAAGTCACCGTTCTCGCGGAACTGATCCGGGCCCTCGTCGTGTCCGAACCCTCCGAACAGAGGGTGGACGATTCCGTGCTGCTGGCGGCATATTGGCGGGCGTCGCGCGACGGGGTCGACGGACTGGCCGCCGATCCACACACCGGAAAACTCTCCCCCGCGTTCGACCGGGCAGCGCAGCTCGTGGAGCACGTGTCGGCCGCGCTGCGCGATCGCGGCACTGTGTCTACTGTGGAACGCCAGATGGACTGGTTGCGTCACAACGGCTGCGGTGCCTCGAGGCAACGTCGCTGCCCGGACCCCGAGTCCCTTGTGGACATGCTGATCGCCCGAACGCGTGAGGAAACCTGATGCGACTGCCCGCTCCACGCGGCCACATGAGCTCGGCTCTCGTCGCCGCCCTCCGTCGCCCGCCGGTCCCCAGGCCGGCGTTGCTCGTCAGCGCGGGCACCAGGGAGATCTTCTTCGACGACGACTTCCAGCTGTCGTTGTGGATCTGCTACGAACTGCGCACACGTGGCTTCGACGACGTGCACGCCTCCTGGGAGGACCACCCGGCGCTGGCCCAGTTCCACGCGGCGCTGGAGACCCGCTGGGAGGAGTCCCTGCGTTCGCTGACCGAGGCGACCCAGCCCGCGGAGCTGTCCGGTGAGGGCCTGGCAGAGCTGCGCAAGCACCACGCGTTCTGGCAACCGCGCCGCGAGATGCGCTCGGTGCTGCGCGACATCCAGGGCGACGCGTACGGCGCGCGGTCCTCGCGGGCGCATTCGGTGCTGTTCACCGTGACGGTGCGCGACCTGGACCCCGCCGGCGTCGACGAGATGCCCGCGCTGACGCTCTCCCTGGTGAACGCCCTGTCGTTGTTCGGCCTTCACCAGCGCCTGGTGGGTGCCCTGGTCGGCTTCCTCACCGCCGTCGACACCATCGGTGGCGACCCGTTCGCCCAGCTGCTGCCCGTGCAGTGCCCGCCGGACGACGTCCGTCTGGGCTTCACCGCGTGCCACGAACTGCACGCCCGCCTCACTCAACACGTCCACGCGTCCCTGCAGGCGGGACGCACTTCACTGCGGGGCCGGTGGCTGGTCTCGCAGGGCAGGGTTAACGTGGGGTGCTGACCGAAGTTTGCTCTGGAGGGAGAAACGTGCCCGACCCCACCGCGCTGGCGTCCGTGGTCGTCGACCGGATCGCACCCGACGTCGTCGTGCTGCACGTGTCCGGCGAGCTCGACACCACGAGCAGCAGCGAGCTGACGACCCCTCTGGAAAGTCACGTGGTGTCGGAGAACCGGGCTGTCGTGGTGGATCTCGGCGGCGTGAGGTTCCTCGGATCGGCAGGGCTCGAGGCTCTGGTGCTGGGGCAGCAGCGGGCTGCTCGCGCCGGCGTCGAGTTCGTCGTCGTGGCTTCCGCCCGTGCCGCTCTGCGGCCGATCGAGGCGACCGGGCTGGACTCGGTGTTCACGATTCTGGGCTCGATGGACGAGGCGGCGGAGCGCTACCCGTCCTGAGCGTCGATCGTCCGCAGGATGCCTTCGGCACCCTCCTCCAGCTCCACCGCGTTGATCCGCATCCGCGGGTACGCCTTCGCGTACTGCACCGTGACCATGGTGACCGCGGCCTCGGCCAGCGGGTCCGACCGGCTGCCCACGTTCACGACGACCGGGGCAGCTGACCGCTCCAGCAGCGGCAGGAAGGCGTGCAGCACCCTGGCCAGGCCGGCCAGGCCGGCCTCGAACGCGTCCCGCACGACCTCGGCGGTGACCTCGCCCGGCTCTGTCAGTTCAGCCACGTTGTTGACCAGCACGTCGAGGGAGCCGACAGCGGAGGCCGCTGCCGCCACCGACTCGTCCGACGTGACGTCGAGCTGGACGAACAGGGCACCCACACCGGCCGCACGTGCGCGATCGGTGTGCCCGCTGCCCAGCCAGACCGTGTGACCAGCGCGGACCAGTTGGCGGGCGGTCTCCAGGCCGAGGTCGGAGTTCGCGCCGGCGATCAGCACAGAAGCCATGCGCCCAACCTACGGCTCCGGTCGGTGTGGCCGGTGAGAAGACGCCCTTCAACGCGTCAGGTCGAGCCGCACGCCGATCTCCGCGCCGGCGGCGATGTCGCGGGCGACGAGTTCGGCCACCGGTTCCCGCCGATCGGCCGGAGGCGTGAACTCGAAGGAGTCCGCGCCCGTCTGCAGGCCGATCAACTGGTGTCGAACCTGGCTGCCCGGCGGCAGTTTGATGCGGTGGCGCAGGAGCGCGAGCGGGCGCCCCCACCTGAACACATCAACGGTGTCACCCGGCCCGGCCACTGCGCCTGGAACAGCAGACGCAGCTCCTCTCCTTTGCGCGGTGGAGCACCGCGGAAGTGCACGACCACCTCGAGACGACCGTCGGGCAACCACCGAGTCGTCTCCTCCCAGCGGGGACCGGTGCCGTCGACTTCCACACTGCAGGCCGTGATGTCGACGCGCCGCTGTTCCCATTCCGGTGACCAGTGCCTGCCAGAGCCGAGGCGGATCCGGAAGAACGGCAGGGCCTGTGCCTCGACGAGTGCCCGGACGGCAACGGACACCCGGGCGTCACCGTTCGGCTGTACGTCGACGAACTCCTCCCAGTGGTCGATTCGCCACCGGTGCTCGGTCTGCTCGTACCAGAGGTCGCAGTGGAAGGCGAGCAGGGCGCGGTACCGCTCGACCTCGCGGCGACTGTGCTGCCTGCTGCGCGCAACAACATCACGAACGCGCCCAATGCTGACAACGCTCCGAGCGCGAGTCCCGCGGTCTTCACCGCGACGGAACCGAACGCTGCGGAGAGCACGTGGCCGGCCACCAGAATCCCGAACGTGGCCTTCACAAGAACGGTGATGCCGCCTTCTGCGAGGTGTTCGTCGAGAAGGGACTCGAACTCCGCAGCAGCACAGCGCCTCCCCTGCCGAGCAGACGGCCATGCGCCGACGGGCTGGCAGTTGGGAGTGTGGGCGGAGCGTTGTCGCAGGTCAATGCGGCCAATGCATGTACGGATATGCATTTTCTGAATCAGGTGGATTTTGACGCGCACCTGGCCGGTGCGCGCCGCCAAATGGTTACTCGTCGCCGCTCTCGCCGCCGACGAGAACACCCGATTGTGCACGCACTAAAACTCTCAACAGGCCGTTTGGCGGGACGCCGGAAGCTACCAGATGATCTTCGTCGCGGCTTCGAGCCAGGCTTCAGTCCTGGCCGATGTCCTCGTACCAGAGCTCCGGATGCTCCGAGATGAACGACGTCATCAGCTCGATCAGCGCCGGGTCGTCGACGATCGTGATTCCGACGCCGTGCTCGGCCAGCCAGTCGTGGCCGCCGTAGAACGTCGTGGCCTCGCCGATCAGCACGTTCGAGATGCCGAACTGGCGGACCAGGCCGCTGCAGTACCAGCACGGCGACAGGGTCGTGACCATCGTGGTGCCGCGGTAGCTGCGCTGGCGCCCCGCGTCGCGGAAGGCCGAGGTCTCCGCGTGCATGGAGGCGTCGCCGTCCTGCACGCGGCGGTTGTGGCCACGTCCCAGCAGGCGGCCGTCGGCGTCGAAGAGCGCGGCGCCGATGGGGATTCCGCCTTCGGCCAGTCCCGTGCGCGCCTCTTCGACGGCAACGGCCAGCATGTCTGATGCAGCGGTCATGACGACCAAGCTACTTCCTCCGGCGCCCGGTAGGCCTTTCGGCGGGCGGCCGTTCGGCGTATAAACCGTGTCGGGTCGGGGATGATCCTGGGAGTCCACATGAGACGTCTCATCGCGGCTGCCGCCGCCCTGGTGCTGATCGCCGCGGGGGCACCGGCGTTGTCCGCCGCCCCCGCTCCGTCCGGCTACCTCGTCGGCAGCGCGTCGCCGCTGACCTCAGCCCAGCTCGACCAGCTGCGCGCCGCCGGTGCCCAGGTGCACGTGGCCTATCGCAACTTCGGCGGCGCGTCCGCCGCCATTCCCGGCTCGAAGGTCGCGGCGGTGCGCGCGCTGCCGTTCGTGACTTCGGTGAGCGCGGACCCGATCCGCACGCCCCTGGCCGTCTCCGATCCGGCGGCGGCACCGTTGCCGAACGAGCCCTACTGGCACGACCAGATGGATCTGGAGGGCGTGACCGAGACCGGTGCGGGCGTGTGGGTGGCGGTGCTCGACACCGGTTTCTACCCGAACTGGCGTGACTACTTCGTCGAGAGTGACATCCTGGCGGACAAGGCGCGCGCGTTCGCCGGCGTGCTCGGCAACCCCAACGCCGGTCAGTGGGACGCGGGCAGCGACCCGCACGGCATGGCGGTCTCCGCGACCATCACCGGCCACCGCCTGGCCGACGACCTGAACGAGGGCGGCTGGGGCACCGGCTACGCGACGGGATCGCCCGGCACGAAGTGGGTTCCCGGTGTGGCGCCCAACGCCAAGATCATCCCGATCAAGGTGTGCGAGCCGATCGGTTGTTTCGGCAGCGCCATCAACGCCGGTGTCGACTACGTGACCTCGCTGAAGAAGGCCAACCCCCAGCAGCCGATCGTGATCAACGAGTCGATCGGCGGTGCCGGCCTCGACGCGGTCGAGAAGGCGGCGCTGGACGCCGCGATCAAGGCGGGCGTGGTGTTCGTGGCGTCGGCGGGCAACTCCGGCGACGCGGGCATGGGCTTCCCGGCCGCTTACGAGCCCGTCGTGTCCGTGGGCGCCGGCGGCTGGACGAAGCAGTGGAACGACTACCCGGACAAGACGTGGTGGCTCGACGACGTGCCCGAGAGCGGAGTGTCCGAGGTGTACGTGACCGGGTTCTCCTCGCGGCAGAAGGCGGGCCAGTACCTCGACGTCGTGTCCGAGGGCCGGTACCTGCTGCTGCCGTACCCGTGCGCGCAGCTCTACAAGGACGGGCAAGCAACACCGTCCACCAGCAACCGCACGTGCGCGGCGAAGGCGGCGCCCGACAACGCTTCCACGGCACCGTTCCAGTACCTCTTCCAAAGCGGCACCAGCTTCTCCGGTCCCGCCGTGGCCGGTGTGGTGGCGCTGATGCTGGAACGCAATCCCGGACTGTCCAACGCGGATGCTCAGTTCGGCACGCTGACCGACCCCGCCTCGTGGGGACCTGGTGAGCTGGAACGCCGGCTGGAGGCCTCGGCGACGCCGCTGGCACCCGGCTCGGTGACCGTGACGCATCGGACCGGTGCGCCGCTGGTGGAAACGTGGGGCGCGGACGCCATCGGTCACGGCTGGGTGTTCGCGGACGACGCGGTGAACGCCGCCGGTTGACCTGATGCCCGGCACGTCGGGAAAGTGGGAGCTTCCCTCTTCCCCGACGTGTCGGGAGGTCGACAGTGTCGTCGTCAGGGTCGTCAGTTCAAATCGGAGTGAGCAGGCCTCCACTCGATGTGGCTGACCTGCCAGAACCCGAGAAGGTCTTCAAGGTCCGCAAGCTGGGGCCGCTGCAGGTGGTCCAGTTCGTCATCGGCCCGAGCCTGATCGCGCTCGGCATCTCGATCGGCAGCGGCGAGTGGCTGCTCGGCCCGCAGGCGGTCGGCAGGTTCGGCTTCGTCGGCATCGGCTGGGTGATCACCGTGTCGGCGCTGCTGCAGACGTTCTACAACGTGGAGGTCGCCCGTTACGTCGTGGCGACCGGCGAGGTGCCGATCGTCGGCTGGGGCCGGGTGCCGCCCGGCTGGAAGTTCTGGGTGCCGGTCTCGCTGGTGGTCTTCTACTTCGCGTTCATCTTCGGCGGCTGGGCGGCGGGCGCCGGTCAGGGGCTCTTCGCGCTGATCGCCGGCCGCGGCTACCGGCCGGACGAGATCGAGTACGTGCGGCTGCTCGCGATCGGCCTGCTCGTCGTGGTCTTCCTGATCACCGCGGCCGCCCGCAAGGTGTCCCGCACCCTCGAGCTGGCGAACTGGGTGCTGGTCGGCACGTTGCTGCTGGTCCTGATCGTGGTGACACTCGCGATCGTGCCCTTCTCCGTGTGGTCGGAAGGGGTGCGCGGCCTGGTCACGCCCGCCGCGCCGCCGTCGGGGATCACGGCGACCCAGCTGGGCGGCCTGGCCGGGTTCACCGCGCTGGCGTCCGGCCTGAACTGGTACGCGATGAGTCACTACCGCGACAAGGGTTACGGCATGGGCCACCACGTCGGGTTCATCTCGGGCATGCGCGGCGGCAAGCAGGAGGTGCGACCGGTCGGCGTGACCTTTGTGGACACCCCGGCGAACGCGTCGCTGTGGCGTCGTTGGTACCGGTTGCTGCTGATCGACCAGTGGGCGGTGTTCTTCGTCGGCGCGATGCTCGGCATGCTGCTGCCGACCGTGCTGATGGCGCACATCGTCGCGGTGTCCGGCCAGCAGCCGACCGCCGCGAACGTGCCGACGTTCTCCGCCGAGCAGCTGGGAATCCTGTACGGGCAGGGCATGTTCTACCTCATGCTGGTGGTGGGCGTGCTGGTGTTGTTCTCCACGCAGCTCGGCATCTTCGAGGCGTTGGTGCGGAACTTCACCGACGCGGCGCACGCGGTCTCACCCCGGCTGCGCCGGCGGATGGAGGACGACCCGCGGCGGTTCTACTACCCGTTCATGCTGCTGGTGCTCGTGATCATCGCGGGCGCGCTGCACCTCGCGCTGCCCGTCGAGCTGGTGCAGATCTCAGCGAACATGTCGAACCTGGGCGCGCTGATGTTCCCGTTCGCGTTGATGTACCTGAACTCCCGGCTGCCGCGACCGGCGCGGCCGCGGTGGTGGCACTACGTGATCCTGGGGTTGAACGTCGTGTTCTTCGGGTTCTTCTTCGTGAACTTCGTCTACGAGTTCTTCACGGGAGGCCCGCTGGTGCGGTTCTGACCACACGTCGGGGGACGAGGCTCACTTCGGCGGCAGCGCTTCCACGAAGTCACGGCAGCGCGCGATCCAGTCGTCCAGCGCCTCGTCCTCCGACACCGCCGCCCCGTCGACCACGACCCAGCCCTTCATCGGCCGGCCGGTGAAGTCGAAGACGCGCGCACCCGGCTGAGCGAGGGCGTCTTCCTGCGCCTCGGGGCCCACTCGGGCGATCAGGCCGTCCCCCATCACTCCTACCAGCATGTTTCCGTTCCAGAGGAACGCGATGCCACCGAACATCTTCTTCTCGCTGATGCCCGGCAGACCGCCCAGTGACTCGCCCAGGCGGTGGGCCAGGCCTTCGTCGTACGCCACGTCATGAAGTTTGTCTCAGCGAGTTGCCAGGCGCCTCTCAGTTTCGTGTGGCTTGATGGACGTACAGGACATTTAGGAGGCCATCTTGTTCGGCGTGGTCGGCTTCGTGCTCGGTTGGCTGTTGACGCTGTTCATCATCGTGATGATCGGCCGGATGATCGTGGACTGGGCGGTGACGCTCGAGGCTCGCGGTGACTGGGTCTGGAAGGTGCGGCGCGTGACGCACTCGGTGACCGAACCGGTGCTGGCGCCGGTTCGGAAGGTGCTGCCGCCGCTGCGGTTCGGCGGGTTCGGGCTGGACCTCGCGTTCACCGTCGTGTTCATCGCGGCGTTGATCCTCAGGTCGATCGTGTGGTGAGGACTCCCGGGTTCAGCAGGCCCTGAGGGTCCAGGGCGGCCTTGGCGCCGGACAACGCCGCACCGAAGACCGACGGGCGTTGGCGCGTGTACCAAGGCATGTGGTCGCGGCCAACGGCGTGGTGGTGGGTGATGGTGCCGCCGGCCGAGATCAACGCCTCCGACACCGCGGCCTTGATCTCGTCCCACTGCGACGTGAGGCTCCCCCACCGGCCGGGTGCGTAGATGCCGTAGTAGGGCGCCGGGCCGTCCGGGTAGACGTGGGTGAAGCGGCACGTGACGACACCGATGCCGCACACCTCCTGAAGAACCTGAGTCGCGGCCGAGACGACGGCCGCGTGCAGTTCGGCGAACCGGTCCCACGTGCAGGCCGTCTCGAACGTCTCGGTGATCATCGCGTGCTGTGCCATGGCGTCACGCTGGTAAGGCATGCCCAGGAACGACTTCCGCCACTGCTGCGCCGCCCCCTCGACGACCTCGCCGTCGCCGCAGAGCTCCAGCGCCCGCCTGAGGCTCTCGTCGACGGGATGGTCCGCGGACTCGAACGCCAGCACCAGCACCGAGGTGGCGGACCCGGCGTTGAGGAACGCCTCCGCCGGATCGAGCAGACGGCAGTTCGCCGGGTGGAGGCCGGACTGCGCGATCAGCCGGGTGGCGTCCACCGCGCGTTCCCACGACGCGAACCGCACCGACGCACCCGCGCGGAAGGTTGGCGGTGACTGCAGCCGCATCCACGCCTCGGTGATCACGCCCAGAGTGCCTTCGGAACCGAGGAACAGCCGGTCCGGCGACGGCCCCGCGCCCGAACCGGGCAGCCGGCGCGACTCGGAGATCCCGGCGGGCGTGACGACGCGCAGCGACTCCATCAGGTCGTCGATGTGCGTGTAGAGCGTCGCGTAGTGACCGCCGGCGCGGGTCGCGAGCCAGCCGCCGAGCGTCGAGAACTCGAACGACTGCGGGAAGTGCCGCAACGTCAGCCCGAACTTCTTGAGCTGCGCCTCCAGCGACGGCCCCAGCACCCCGGCCTGGATGCGGGCGGCCCGGCTCGTCGGGTCGACCTCCAGGACCTGGTCCAGTGCCGACAGGTCCAGCGTCACCACGCGATCGAGGTCCCGCGGCTCGACACCGCCCACGACGGAAGTGCCGCCACCGAACGGAATCACCGCGACGTCGCGCGAACCGCACCAGTCCAGCACGTCGACCACGTCCTGCTCGGTGCGCGGCCGGGCAACGGCGTCCGGCAGCGGGCCGACGTCACCGGCGAGGTTGCGGGTGACGTCGCGGTAAGCCTGGCCGCGCGCGTGGCTGAGCCGGTCGACCGGGTCCGTCGAGCAGAGGTCGCCGGGCGGCTGGACGCGCGGGGCGGGCAGGTCGAGCGAGGAGGGATCGGGTGGCGCGTGGAACGTCAGGTCCGCGTCCGGGAGCACGGCCCTGACCCGGTCGACCAGCGCACGGCGTTCCTCCGGGGTGACGGCGTCCTCGACGTTGCCCCAGCCCCACCACGACCTCGTTGTCATGCCGAGCAACGTAAGCGAAACGCCGACGTTCTGGAATGGGATGAGTAGGAATACGCGCGCGCTGTCCACGACCGCGGCGCTAGCGTCCGCAGGTATGAAGCCTGGGGGAATGGTGGCTTTGGCAGCAACCGCGCTCGCCGCGTGGACGGGGTGGTACTTCGCGACCCGGCCGGCAGGCGACTGGATGACGGACGCCGAGGCCGAACGTGCCGTGCGATGCCTGAACCACAACCCGATGCTGGCCGACGTCCGCTGGTGCGCCGCCGAATGGGACGTCGTCGAACGCAGCGGTGAGCGGCTGATCATCCGCATCCACCACGACGAGGTCAGCGCCGGGTTCGTCAGTCAGGAGCCCGCCATGACCGCTTGCTACGACGTCCGCCACGGCGCTCGCCGCGTCCACTGCCCGGCGGCGACGTCGTGAAGCGCTGGGGAGCCGCACTTCTGCTGACGGCGGTGGTCGCCGCTGCCGTCTACCTCGTCGTGTCCGGCCCCGACGGGAACGACGCCACCGACAAGAAGGCTCAGCAAGTCGCGGACCGCATCGGCTACCCGGTCGGCGCCGACGCCAACGCCTACGCCCGCTCCGCACTGGCGGGCGACCCGGACCCGAAGTACTTCGCGGTCGTCGAGATCACCGACAGCCCGACGAACGACGCCCAGAAGGTCCGCGCCAGCCTGGTGTTCCGCATCTACGACCCCGGCACCACCGAGTCGGACCAGCCCTGGCGGCTCTGGGAGGAGGACCCGGTGACCGCGTGCTACCGCGCCGACTTCAACTACTACGGCGTCACGGACGGCGGCCCGGAACGCGTCCGCTGCCCCGAGCACGCCAAGCCGATCACCCCACCGCCCGCGCAACGCACCGGCGTCCCGGACACCTACCCCGACGCCTTCAAGAAGATCCTCGCCGAACTGCCGCCCACGGCCACGAAAGACGCGGTGCTCGCGGCGTTGCGCGAGAAGCTCCCGCCGGTACCGGTGGACGAGCAGACCAAGCTGCCCCAGGTCCCTCCCCACCTCGACGCCGTCGTCAAGGACGGGGACATCGGCGTCGTCGCGAAGGGCGGCGGCGACTGCCTGACCGGTGTGCGGCTGGCGGACGGCACCGTCGAGGCCTGGTATCCCCGGCGAGTGCACGTTCAGCCGGGCGAGCTGGGGTGTTCGGGCGAGAGTGCGCTGTCGCTCTACAAGTCGCCGCCGAAGTGATCGGTCTTGGTGGCGCCGAGGAACGCCAGCCAGGCTGACGGGGACAGCGGGATGTGGGCGGAGGGAGCCTTGCTGTCCCGGACGCCCACCCCCGCGCCGACTTCCACGCAATTGTTGCTGTCAGGGCTGTAGCTGCTCTTCCGCCAGGCCACCTCGACGCAGTTGCTGCCGTCGGGGCTGTAGCTGCTCTTGCGCCACACGGTGGCCTCCTCAGGAGACGATGCTGGTGATCAACCCCCTCGATTCTTCCTCATCCAGCGCCATGCCATCCAGGGACTTGAGGATGTCCGTGTAAAGCTCGACAGATGCGCCGTCTTCCATGAAGAGGCAAGAGTTCATCGTGTCGACGTAGACGACGGGTGAGATCTTCTTGAAGGTCATGAGGCTGAACTCGCCGGTGGTTCCGGCGTGCGCACCAATCCGCGTCGGAACAACCTTGATGGAGATGTAAGGCCGCACCGACATCCTCAAGAGATGGTGGAGCTGATCGCGCCACACAGCTTCACCACCGACCGGCAACAAGAACGCCTGCTCGTGCACATAAAAGACGAACTTGCGGCCAGCCTCCAAAATCCGCTGCCGGGCGACTCGCGCCTCAACACGACGGTCGATGTCGTTCTGCTTGATCTTCGGCCAGACCTCGAAGAGCGGCCGGATGTACTCGGGGATCTGCAACAGACCCGGTACCAGCGTCAAGTGCCAGCTGTGGATCTCAGTTGCGACGTCCTCGTGCTCGATGAGCGTTCGCATCTGGATGGGCAGGACGCCTTTGTAGTGCTGCCACCAGCCCTTCTCCCGCGACACCTTCAACAGGGCCATGAGGTGGTTGAACTCCTCCTCAGACACCCTGCACAACCCCAGCAACCGGGCGAAGTCGATCTCGTCGACCCCGCCCTTGCCGTTCAACAGATCCGAGAGTTTCTGCGGATCCCAACCCAACAGTTCCGAAATGGCGCGATGCGACATACCCGTCGCGTCGACAACAGCGCGGACACCCGCCCCGAACTCGCGGCCGCGCACCGTGGAGGCTCTCGCTGGCATGCCCCAGAAACTAGGGCGAATTCAAGGCCCGCGAACACAGTCAAACGCGAAATCCAACCGAAAAGGCGGTCGTTGGACGGCCTCCATCAACGCTCGTGCGCGCCGTGTACACATCATCGGCCAATGGCCGGAAATCAGCCCGCACCGAAGCATACAAACCCAACGGCGGCGGCATAAGAAGCGTCGTCGGCAGCCGCCCGTTGCACCGCGGCCAACGCCTCGGCAGGCGCCATCCCGGCAGCCAGCTTCTGGTGCAGCTCCACCATCACCGGCGCGGTCCCGTCCGTCGGCACCGGCACGACCGGCGCGATCAACGTCCGGGTCCCCAAACTCAGCAACGCGGCCGTGAAGCCCATCAACTCGTCGCCCGGCCGCACCGCAGACTGCCCCGTGTCGCACGCCGACAGCACCACCCGCGTCGGAGGTGTCCGCAGCCGCTCGATGTCGTAGACCGTCAACGGCCCGTCGGCCAGCTCCAGCGCCGAGAACAGCGGGTTGTCGACGCGGAACGAGCCGTGCGCCGCGATGTGCGCCAGAGCCGCACCGTCCATTGCGGACGCGACCGCGCTCACGGTCGCCTCCGAGTCGACGAGAACGCGGCCCGGCACGTGCGAGCTGATCGCCTTGATCTCGGCGGGTGCGGCGGCCATCCGCGGACCGGCGGCCAGCACGGCCTCACCGGACGCATCGGGTACCGAGCACGCCCGCAGCCACACCGAAGCCGACGGCGCGACGGTCACCTGACGCTCCAGCACCGCCCACGGCAGGCCGTTCAACGCACCGGTCGGCACGACGACCAACGGCCGTCCGTCGACGCGCGAGGCCAGTGGCGCCAGCAACCGTTGAGCCAGCAGGGAAGCCGCGTGGGCGGCCGAAGACCGGGCCACTGCCAGGTTCGGCAGTTGTGGCGGCAGCGTCACGAGCCGGTGCAGGGCGAAGCGCAGCAACCGGATCTCGCGGACGACGCCCACCAGCGCACCGAGCGGGTGCAGCGTTGCCCGGCCGCCGGCCAGCACCACCGCCAGCAACTGCCCGTCGTACTCCACGAACTCGATCAACGCGGCAGTACCGAGAGCCGCGGCCAGCGACGCCACCGGCGGAGGCTTGAACACCGACACCTCACCGGACATCTGCCGGGTGAGGTCGCGGACGCGTTGCTCGGCGCGCACCAGCTTCACCCGCAGCGCACCGGCGGGCTTCCCCGCGAGCAGAGCAGACTCGACGTCCGCGGCGACTGCCCGCAACGTCGCCAGGGCGTCCTCGAGCCGGGGATCGTCCGGCGGCGACACGGCCTTCATCCGCAACGCGCCGGCCCGCCAGCTCTCGGTCCACGACAGCACCCGCGCTGCGTTCCCGGAAGCCACGGCGAGCCGCAGCCCCTCCAGCGCGAGCGCCTGTCCCTGCACGCCGGTCGACGCCCGCAGCTCGGCCGCGCCCAGCGAAACCCGGTACTCGTCCAGCAGCGAGATCCCGCGCCGCAAAGCGGACGACGTGCCGCGGACATCGCCGGAGAGCTTGCGCCGCAACGCCTCCGCATACCACCCGCGCACCCGCAGCCCGGCCGGCCCGCGCAGTCGCGCAGCCGCCGCGGCGGACAACTCCGCTTCAGCACGCGCACGGTGGCCGAGATCAGCGGCGACCAGACCGGCGTCGATCCGGGCTTCCAACGCCGGCAACCGCCAGTCCATCGAGTCCAGCTCGGCGGCGACCCTGGACAGCGCGAGCCGCAACGGCCGGTTCCGGTCACCGCGCAGGACAGCGGCGTGCAGCTCCAGGTAGCGCGCACCGGCCGCCCACAGCAGGCGCTGCTCGCGGCGGAACCGGCGGCGCGCCTCGGCGGCGAAGGAACGCGCCGCGTCCGGGTCGTCGTCCAGCAGGGCGATGCGGGCGCGGAAGTACAGCGCCTCGGACACGCCCAGCGGGTTCTTCAACGCCTTCAGCTCGGTGATCGCGCGGTCGGCGGCCACGCGGGCCTCGTCCAGCAGCGGCACCGAGACCAGCAGTTCCAGCCGGTTCACCAGCAGCACGGGACGCATCACGTCGAGCCGCCGGTGCACCTCCTCCGCCTTGTCGAACAGGGTCAGCGCGGCCGGGACGTCGCCGGAACGGGTCGCCATGATGCCCGCGTTCCAGTGCACGTCGGCGACGCCCAGCTCCTGACCGAGTTCCCCCAGCAACGCGGCCGCCAGGGCGAAGTCCGCGGACGCCTCGCGCATGTCTCCCACGTACGCACGCACGAGGCCCCGGTTGTTCAAGGCCCGCGCCTCGACGAGCTTGTCGCCGACGCGGCGGGCGCCGGCGATGGCGGCGGTGTAGTCGCGCTGGGCGTCGACGTACCTCGTCAAGTAGTGGAAAACGACACCACGTTGCATCAGTGCCGCCACCGCGTCGGCGCCGGTCAGCTCCGGCATCGCGAGGTCCAGCAGTTTCAGCGCCTGCTTCTGCTTGCCGGTGTAGGCGAGCACCCACGCCAGGCTCATCTGCGCCAGCGCGGCCAGCCGTGGCAGCGAGGCCTCGGAAGCGATCCTGATCGAGCGCCGGAGATGCCGGGCGGCTCCGCTGAAGTCGTGCATCTCCCGCAACGCGAGACCGATCGCCCGCTCGGCGATCGACCATTCCGCGCGATCTTCCGTCGTGCGGAGCACCGCGCGCGCCATCTCGACGGCCGCGCGCGGGTTGCGCTGCCTGGCCTCCAGCGCGTCCTCCGCACAAAAGTCGGTCACGGCGTTACTTTATCCGCTGTGGTAGCTTGATCAAGCTCGGTCGGGGTGCCCGTCAACGCTGCTTTAGTGAGGCCGTGGTGTCGAAGTCGCCAGAAAGCGCGGAGCTTTACCAAAGAGCTTTTCTGCAGCTCATTGCCGAGGACAAGAACATCAGCTTCCACGCCGAACGCGGGCGTGAATTTCTTTATCGACCCGGCCAGCTGCTCGTCGGCGCCGAGGATCAACAACGCGTGATCGAAAAGCTCCGCCAAAACAACATCGACGCCCGTCCGGCCGACGGGTTCGCAGGTTTGGCGCGGCTGATCCTGCCGAACAACGCGGAGGACATTCCGCGGATTGTTCGCCTGTTGCGCGACCAGCGGAACTGGCCGAACGAGCGGGTGCCGCTGGTGCAGCCGCACCACGTGATCGTCGGCCACGGCGGCCTCGTGATGGGCAACCCGGGCGACCGGCCGTACCCCACCGACCCGATCAGCGCGCCCAAGTCGGACGAGCGCCTGAAGGACGTACGGGTCGGCATCATCGACACCGGCATCTCCTCCGGCGCCGACAGCGAGCACTCCGACTGGTTCGCCGACCGCTACCTCAAGGAAGCCGACGACGTCGACCCCGCCTACAGCAGCGGCCACATGTTCGCGCTGCAGGGCGGGCACGGCACGTTCGTCGCGGGCGTCATCCAGAACGCCGCGCCCGGTGTCACGTTCGACCCGGAGGTCGCGCTCGACCAGAACGGCTTCGGCGACGAGGAACGGCTCTGCAACAAGATCGCCGAGCTGGGCAAGAAGAAGATCAACCTGCTCAACCTGTCGCTCGGCTGCTTCACCGAGGACGACGTGGCCTCCGAACCGCTGCGGCGCGCGATCGACGGGCTGCCGCCGGACGTCGTCATGGTCGCCTCGGCAGGCAACCAGGGCACGCAGCGGCCGAGCTGGCCCGCCGCGCTGTGCCGGGTCACCGCCGTCGCCGCCGCGGAGCAGAAGCGGGACGGCTCCGTCGGGCCCGCCTGGTACTCGAACTGGGGCCACTGGGTCGACGCGTGCGCGATCGGCAACCGGGCCTCGACCTACCTCAAGGGCGAGTGGCAGCTGCCGGGTGAGGCCGCCGCGACACCGTTCGCACTGTGGGCCTACTGGTACGGCACATCGTTCGCCGCTCCCCTGGTCACCGGCCGGATCGCCGCCACGATGGTCGCGGACGGCATCACCGCAGCTCAGGCGCGTGACAAACTGTTGAGCGGCCCGGACTTCCACCCCGGCTACGGAGTTTTTGTCAAATAGTTGTATCTGGGGAGCAACCTCGGCCTCCGCCAGTTGTGACCGCAAGGAGTCGACGTGACCGCAGGATCGCCGATCGCCGCGCTCGTGAGCGCGGCGGCCGAGGGCGACCAGTCGGCGTGGAACGAGATCGTGGACCGTTACACGCCGCTGGTGGTGTCGGTGATCTACAAGCACCGGCTGCGCCCCGCGGACGCGGCCGACGTGAACCAGACGCTGTGGCTTCGGCTCGTCGAGCAGATCGGGCGGCTGCGCGAGCCGGAGGCACTGCCCGGCTGGATCATGACGACCACCCGCAACGAGTGTCTGCGCGTGCTGCGCGTGCAGCAGCGGACGCACCTCTACGACCCGTTGTCCGAGACCGACGCGCTGGAGTCGGAGCAGATGGACGCGGAGGTGGAGGCGGACCTGCTGGCCGTGGAGCGGCGGCAGGCGCTGCGGGACGGGTTCGCCGAGCTCACGGACCAGTGCAAGCGGTTGCTGACGAAGCTGATGACCGACCCGCCGCCGAGCTACCAGGTCGTGAGCGAAGAGCTCGCGATGCCGGTCGGCAGCATCGGCCCGACGCGGATACGTTGCCTGGAGAAGTTGCGCAAGACCCCTGCGATCTCAGCGTTCCTGGGATCGCCGGCCACGAGAGGAGGTGTGCTGGGTGCGGCACGACTGGGACAGTGACGAAGTACTGCTCGACGCCTTGCGCGACGCGTTGAGCACACCTTCCGAGGAGGTTCCCCCGGAGTTCGTGGAGGCCGCGAAGGCCGCGTTCACCTGGCGGAACATCGACGAGGAGCTGCTCGCGATCACGTCGTACGACTCCGTGCTGGACGACACGCTGTTCGCCCGTGCGAGGTCCACGGCGACGGCGCGGCAGCTGATCTTCGACGCGGACGGCGTGTCGTTGCAGGTGGAGGTGTCGGCGGCGGGGATCACCGGTCAGCTGATGCCGGCGTCCGGATCCGTCACGCTGGTGACGCCGTCCGGAGACCACGAAACCGCGGCGGTCGACGAACTGGGGATGTTCGTGATGGGGACGGCACCGCGCGGACCCGTGAAGTTCCGGTTCGCAAACGGCTGCACCGATTGGTTTATCCTTTAGCACACCATTCGAGTGACGGTGGAATTCATTCGTTCGGCCCACATCTGCGGCCAGTAGGGTTGTCGACGCTCAGAATTCGCATCGCGAGAGGTGTGCTGCTGTGGTCGATCGAGTCAGCTGGGTTCCGGAAGGTGTCAACGTCGACGTGCCGAGTTCGGCCCGGATCTACGACTACCTGCTCGGCGGTGGGCACAACTTCGAAGCGGACCGCGAGACGGCCGAGGCTCTGATCAAGGTTCTGCCCGTGCGGGACATGGCACGGCGCAACCGCGCCTACCTGCGCCGGGTCGTGCTGGAGCTGGCGGATCTCGGCATCCGGCAGTTCCTGGACCTCGGTTCGGGCATCCCGACGGTCGGCAACGTGCACGAGGTGGCGCACGAGGCCGCACCCGAGGCGAAGGTCGTGTACGTCGACTTCGAGCCGGTCGCGATCACGCACGCCGAGCTCATGCTGGCCGACGAGCCGAACGTGACGGCGTTGCTGGCGGATCTGCGCGAGCCGGAGAAGGTGGTCGCGCAGGCGCGGGAGCTGCTGGACTTCTCGCAGCCGATCGGGCTCCTGGTCGTCGGTGTCCTGCAGTTCATCCCGGACGCGGACGACCCGTGGGGTGTGTTGTCCCGTTACGTGGAGGCGTTGTCGTCCGGTTCGTACCTGGCGCTGTCTCACTTCACCGCCGACAGCATGCCCGCGGCCATGGCCGCGGGTAAGGAGATCTTCGCCAAGACCGCCGAGCCGATCACGCCGCGCACGAAGGCTCAGGTGACGGACATGTTGTCAGGGCTCGAGATCGTGGAGCCCGGCATCGTGTTCACGCCGGAGTGGCGGCCGGAGACGCCGGAGGACGTCGGCACCGATCCGTCGAAGGCCAACCTGTACGCAGCGGTGGGCCGCAAACCCTGATGCCCGCCTCCGCCCTGGCGCAGCGCTGGGCGGCTGTTCTGATCGAGAGCGCGTACTCGCCGATGTCCCGGCGAAAGCTGACGCAGCACCTCGACGAGCACGCCGCCCGGTTGCGCGCTGGGCAGGATGCGCCCGCCGTCGGCGAATGGCTGGTGCACAAGCGGTTCACCGGCCCGGACTCGTTGCGGTGCACGCTCGAGGTGCTGGCGCCGGAGTTCCCGCCGGAGGTGCTCGGCGCGCTGGCGTCCGGGTACGTGCGGGCGACGCGCGACCAGTTGTTCGCCGAGCAGGAGAAGGTCAAGAACTCGCTGCTGAAGGCCGTCGAGGACGCGCAGCGCGACCTGCACGACAGCGAGGCCCGGTTCGCCCAGGTCTTCGCGTCGACGGCGGTGGGCATCGCGATCTTCGACCTGAGCGGCGCGGTGGTGGAGGCGAACGAGGCGCTGGCCGCGATCCTCGGCTACGAGGAGATGCCCAAGGAGCTGTTCGCCGAGGCCGACGCGGTGGCGCTGGCCGCCGCCTGTGAGCGGATGATCTCGTCCTCCGTGGACACCGACCGGCGCGAGTGGGAGCTGACGCGCCGCAACGGCGACTCGGTGTGGGCGAACGTCGTGCTGTCCGTGCTGCGAGGGTCGGACGGGCTGCCGAAGTTCCACGTCGCGCTGATCGAGGACGTCTCCGAACAGCGGATGCTGCAGGAGTGGCTGCGGCACCAGTCGTTGACGGACCTGCTGACAGGGCTGCCGAACCGCAGCTCGTTCACGGACAAGCTGGAGTCGGCGCTCGCGTCCGGTGAGCCGTACACGCTGGGCTACCTCGACGTCGACAGCCTGGCGATCGTCAACGACGGCCTCGGGTACGTGGCGGGCGACGCGGTGCTGGTGGAGGTCGCCCGGCGATTGCGGGCCGTGCTGCCGGACGCCGTCGTGGCGCGGGTGGGCGGCGACGAGTTCGTGGTGCTGATCCACGGGTCGCCGGACGTGGCCGCGCTGGCCGCCATGATCGACGAGGAGCTGTCCGAGCCCGTCTACCTCGAGGGCGCGGGCGTCGCGGTGTCGACGTCGATCGGGTTCGTGCACGCGGCCGGCCCCGGCGCGGACCCGACCGCGGTGCTGCGGCGGGCGCACTCGACGTTGCGGCGGGCGGAGACCGGCGGCAAGAGACAGTGGGCGATCTACGACCACGAGGCCGATGTGGCCGACCGTGCCCGGTACGCGCGAATCGCGGCGATGCCCGGTGCCTTCGAGAACGGCGAGATCTCCGTGGAGTACGCGCCGGTGTCGTGGGTTTCGGGTTCTCACGCTTTCGTCGAGGCGACGCTGCGCTGGGGTGACTCCCGGCACGACGACGTCGTCGCCTACGCCGACGCCCTCGGCCTGGCCTCGCGCCTGATGCAGATGGTGTTGCACGACGCGTGTTCGCGAGGCGAGCCGGCGCTGATCCGGTTGTCCCGCGACCAGTCACGGGACCAGGACCTGGCGGCGCACGTGCGGACCGGCCTGAGGGACTGCGCGTTTCCGGCTTCCTCGCTGTTCCTGGCGCTGGACGTGCGTTCGATGCCGGAGGGCGAGGAGAACCTCGAAGTGCTGCACGACATGGGCGTCCACGTTCTGCTGCACGAGTTCGGCGGCGGCTTCGCCGGCTTGTCCACTGTGGACCGCAGCCCGGTGTGGGGCGTCCGGCTGGCGCGGCCGCCGTCGGAACGGCTGGCGCGACAGGGGATGGCGCTGATGGTGCCGTTGCTGCGGTCGGCCGGCGTGCACGTGATCGGCGGACCGGGCGATCCCGACGAGCTCGAGGCGCTCGGCGTGGACCTGGTGGTGGGCCTCCCGCGATAGAACGGGAAGCCCACCTCCGATCAGGTCAGGCAGCGTCGACGAACGTCTCGGCCTTGACGGTGGCGGCCGTGCGGAACTTCGCCTCGACCTCCGCCTTCTCCCTGGCGTTCGGGTTGGGGTTCTTGCAGGACGTGCCGGCGCTGGCGCCGGACATCAGGTCGGTGCACAGCCCCGTCCTGCGGTCGGGCAGGCCGAGCAGGTGGCCGAACTCGTGCGCCGCGATGCGGACGACGTGGTGTCCTTCGTTGACCGCCTGGCGGCCCATGTACCAGCGACCGTTGCCGAGGCTGGTCACCTGGGCGCGAGGCCACTGGTTGTCCGCGTACACCTTGATGTTCGCGGAAGCGGAAGTGGTCCTCACCAGCTTCACGTTCACGACGCTGGCGTTCCAGATGTTCGCCCCGTCGACTACGGCTTGCTTGAACTCGGCCGCACCCTCGGCGTTGTAGGTGAGGGTGCGGGGTGCTGCTTCAGCGGTGCCGAGGAAGCCGGCCGTCAGGGCGACGGCAGCGGTAAGCGAAAAAATTGTTTTGCGCAGGGACACAGGAATCTCCTCGCAATGCAGGGTGATTGCACCCCGACTGTATCGCTAAAGCCTTGGCGCACAAGAAGAGTCAAGTGTCAATCAGCGCCGGAACGGTCCAGTCACTTCGTAGGTGATGCCACCGTTGACGTTGCCCGCGGTGCCGCGCTGCGAGGAGAAATAGAGCCTACTACCGTCGGGCGAGAACGCGGGACCCGTGATCTCGCTGCTGCTTTGGCCGGGAACTCGGAGGAACGGCGCGACAACCCCCTGCGGCGTGATGATGCAGATCTCCATGTTTCCGCCGTCCTCCGCCACGAACAGATCGCCGCCAGAAGAGCGAGTTACGTTGTCCACGCCCGTGAGAGGGGCCGGTGCCCCGGTCACGAGAGAGTCGTCGTAGGTCAGGCTGATGGTGCTGTTGGTGGCGTTGTACGCCCACACCCTGCCGTCGCCCTTGGTGGTGAACCAGCACGTGTCGTCGGCGTAGTAACAACCTTCGCCACCGTTGAACCGCTTGGCACCGCTCACCTGGTTGCGCGTGGCGGTCGGGCTGCCGTCGGGGTCGGGAACCCTGGCCCAGCCGACCGTTCCGCTGGTCTGGCTGTTCGAGCCGGTCATGACCTCCAGCGTGCCGCTGCGCAGATCGCCCCACGTGGTGGGCTTGAAGCGGTACAGGCAACCGTCCGAGACGTCCTCGGTCAGGTAGATGACCTTGCGGACGGGATCAGCCGCGCAGGCCTCGTGCTTGAACCTGCCCATCGCGGGATGGCGCACGGCCGCCTTCACACCCCACGGGTCCGTTTCGTAGACGTAGCCGCGGTCGACCTCCTCGCAGGACAGCCAGGTGTTCCACGGCGTGGCCCCACCGGCGCAGTTCACGTTGGTGTTGCTCAACGTCCGGTACGCGCTGGTGATGGTGCCCTGCGCGTTGAACTTGACCGCGCTCGCACCGCCCGTCGACGACACCTCGCTGTTGGACACGTAGATCCACCCGGTGCCGTCCTTGAAACACGCGCCGCCGTCCGGGGCGGGGTGCCAGGTGTAGCTGGTACCGGCCACCTTCTGGCCGGTGCGGGCGATCACCCGGCTGGTGAACTTCGCGGGCAGCATGAGGCCGCTCGAATTCACCGCCTGCAGCGGTCCGTACGGGCTGGGTCCGGGCTGAGCCCCGGCGGCGAAGGCTTCACGCCAGTTGGCGCCACCGAACGCCGCCGCGGCCGTTCCGACAACTGCGACACGTAGAAAATTCCGACGCTCCATGTGCTGGAGCGTCCCGCAGTCGGGAGCCTTCCGGGCGACGGCCGGGCGGATGACCGTTGACGGTCACGGTTTTCCCGGCTGTTTCGGCGAAAGGCTTTGCCCGTGCGGTCAGGCGAACGAAGGCTGGCGCAGCGCGTGCTCCACCAGTGCGATGAGGATCTGCTTCGTCGACTGACGGTTCCGCGCGTCGCACGGGATTATCGGCACGGACGACGGGATCGTCAGCGCGTCCCGCACCTCCTCCGCCCGGTGGTGCATCAGGCCGTCGAAGCAGTTCACCGCGATCACGTACGGCAGATCGCGGTCCTCGAAGAAGTCGATGGGCGCGAAAGCCTCGTCGATCCGGCGCGTGTCGACCATCACCACGGCGCCGATCGCGCCGCGGACCAGGTCGTCCCACATGAACCAGAACCGGTGCTGTCCAGGCGTGCCGAACAGGTACAGGATCAGGTCCTTGTCCAGGTGCAGCCGGCCGAAGTCCATGGCCACCGTGGTGGTGACCTTGTCCGGGACGGCCGAGAGGTCGTCCACGCCGACCGACGCCTGGGTCATGACGGCCTCGGTGGTCAACGGGGTGATCTCGGAGACCGAACCGACGAACGTCGTCTTGCCGACGCCGAACCCGCCCGCGATGACGATCTTCGCCGACGTCGCGGCCAGGTCGACCCCAGGTGACCCCGGACGACCCGGAGCACCGTTGCTCATGGGAACTTCTCTCTACTCAGGCTCGCATGGAAACGTGCAGCTGGGCACGGATCTCCGGGGTGAGCTGGAGACCGACCCGCTCCACCAGCCGGGTCATCGCGTAACCGATGAGCCCGATGTCGCAGTTGGGCGCGGCGAGCACGGCGAGGCAGGACCCGTCGCTGATGGACATCAGGAAAAGATAGCCCCGTTCCATCTCGACGACAGTCTGTTTCACCTCACCCGCCTCGAAACAACGCGCCGCGCCGAGGTTCAGCGAAACGAGGCCGGAGGACACTGCGGCCAGCTGTTCGGCGCGGTCGTGCGGAAGGCGGTCCGACGAGGCGAGCAACAGACCGTCCGCCGAGACGACGATCGCGTGCGCGACACCGGCGACCCTGCTGACGAAGTCCTCGACCAGCCAGCTGAAGTTGTCCAGTTCCTCAGTCGCGGTGGTCACTGGTGTTCCCTTTCTGCGATCACGGGGATGCCGCCGACGGCCGAGTCGAAGAGCGACTCACGGCCGAGCTGGACACCCTTCTGGTACGTGGCGAACCGCTGACGGAGCCGTTCCGCGGAACGACCTCCCGTCCCGGCGGCCGCCAGCTGCGGAACCGGTGACGACGGTTTGGGAGTGGAGCCCGGCACCAGGCGCGCCTTCGGGACGCGCTTGGGCAGGCCGTTCTCCGTCGTCAGCGCGGGCACGCCGGACTCCAGCGCACCGGCGGCACGCCAGCCCTCGTCGGCCGATCCCCAGTCGGACTCGGCGAAGTCGGCGACCGCGCGCGGCACCGCCGTTGGTGCCTCGGGCTTCGCGGGTTCCGCTGAACGCTGCCGCTTGGGCAGACCGTTCACCGTGGAAGGTTCGGACTCGGTGTCCGGCTCCGCTGCCGGAACGTCCTTTGTGGAATCAACGGCCGGCCGCTGCGGCGCGGCAGCCGGAGTCTGGAACCACCGCGACAGACTGTCCGCGGAGATCTCTCCGATGTCGTCGGAGATGGCCGGGAAGATCTCGGTCGCCTGGTCCGCGGATTTCGCGGGTTCCTCCGGGCGCTCGATCGGCGGCTCGTAGGAGTAGGCGTCCTCAGGGGACACCTCGGTCGGCTCGACCCGGGCGGTGAACAGGCCGTCGGCGGACGTCTGTTCGATGCGGTGACGGCCGGAGGGCTCGTCGGCCGCGGTGGCGGAAGGCACCACGACCGGGTGTTCCGGCGTCCACTTCGGCACACCGGCGAGACCCTCGTTGCTCGTCTCGGCGGGCGCGGCCGCGACCGGCAGCGGCAGCGCGGGAGCGGGTCCCTTGTGCAGCAACGAGATCGGCAGGATCACCTGGGCGGTGACACCGCCCTCGATGTCGTCGTTGTTCGCGAGCGTCACGCGGATCTCGTGGCGCTTGGCGAGCTGGCCGACCACGTACAGGCCCATCTCGCGGGCCACGGAGACGTCGACCTCCGGCGGCTCGGCGAGCTTCGCGTTGGCCTCGACGATGTCGGCGTCCTGCATGCCGACGCCGCGGTCGTGGATGCGGATCGCGATCTCGCCCTTGCGGGTTTCGATCGTGCGCACGGTGACCTTGGTGGTCGGCTTGGAGAACGCGGTCGCGTTGTCGAGCAGCTCGGCGATGAGGTGCGCGAGGTCGTTGACCACGCGGCCCTGCACCATCATGTCCGGCGTCGGCGCGATCTGGACGCGCGCGTACTTCTCCACCTCGGACACCGCGGCGCCGAGCACCTCGGCGATCGCGACCGGGCGGGTGACGCGGCGGTTGACCGTCGTGCCGGAGAGCACCAGCAGGTTCTCGCTGTTGCGGCGCATCTGCGTGGCGAGGTGGTCGAGCTCGAACAGCGACGCCAGGTGGTCGGGGTCCTGCTCGTCCTGCTCGAGCCGGTCGATCACGCTGATCTGGCGTTCCACCAACGCCTGCGAGCGCCGCGACAGGTTGATGAACATGTCGTTGACGTTCGCGCGCAGTGCCACCTGCTCGACGGCGAGGCGGACGGCTTCGCGCTGCACCAGGTCGAACGCCCGCGCGACCTGGCCGACCTCCTCGGTCGTGTTGAGCGGCACCGGGACGATCGCCTCTTCCGCGGCGCGTTCGGGGTCGCGGTGCGAACGAATGCGGCGAATCGCTTCCGGCAGCTGGTTGCGGGCGACGTCGAGGGCGCTGCGGCGGAGAACGCGCAGCGGCCGCAGCATCGACTGCGCGACCATCGCCATCAGACCGAACGCGACGATCAGCGACGCGGCGACCAGTGCGGCGTCGCGCCAGGCGTCCGTGCGCGCCTGGCCGGCCAGGCGCGTGGTCGTGGCGTCGGCCTGGGACTCCATCTCGCCGGCGACCTCGTGCACGAGGTTCGCGGTGCCCTCGCCGTCCTTGAGCACCTCGGCGTCCGAGATGGTCACCGGCTTGTTGTCGGCGTTCTGTGCCAGCGCGAGCTTCACCAGCCGGTTGCGACCGTCGACCGCGGCACCGGACACGACGTCCTGGAACTTCTGCCGGTTCGCCGGCGAGGCGACGTCGTTGAACTCGTTGAACGCGGCGTCCAGCCGGGACTGCGCGGCCCGCAGCTCGTCCGCGGCACCTGGCGCGAAACTCCTGCGCAGCGCGGTGGCCGTCAGGATCGCGTTCTGCTGGCCGATCTGCTCCTGCGCCTGGTAGAGCGCCTGCGCGGCGGCGACGAGCGGAACGATGGCCGGCTCGCTCAGGCTGGAGATCGCGGCGCGGTGCACCTGGCCGAGCGAGGCGATGATCTGGTTGTACGCACCGATCACGGCCATGTCCGGGTACTTCGTGCTCAGCAACGTGACGCGCAAGCTCGCCAGACCGTCCAGCGACTCCAACGACTTCGTGAAAGCTTCCTGCAGGGACTCGCTCAGCGCGGTCGTCGTCGCGCCCGCGTCCCGATACCTGCCCAGTTCCGTGTCGGTGGCGCCGGTGCGGGCCGCGTGCTCAGGACACGCGTTCTGCCTGCCGGCGGCAACACACTGCACTGCCCAGTCGCGCTCCACCTGGAGCGCGTATTCCACCTTCGCGGCCTGGTGGCTGACGGCGAGCTCGCGCTGCACGGTGCCGAAGAGCTCGACGTCGTCCAGCTGGCCGTTCAGGCGAAGGCCCGCGAGAGTCGCGGTGCTCAGGGCCGGAACTAGCAACACCACCGCGAGCTTGCTCCGCAACCGCCAGTTGCGTAGGCGGAACCGGTCGATGCCTCGCTGGTCCTCACGACCGCGCACCGTCAACACTCCCCGCCCCGTTTAATAGCTGCAAACTTGGTGGATCTTGGTGTAAAACGCACGGTTCTCATACCGCCGTTCGGACGACAAAACAGTTGGTTCCAGAATCAACAACTGACGGTCGCGCGGCTAAACGGCCTCTAAGCGATAATTCATCCGGCGGAAACGATGAGCGCGGGTGGCTATGATCACGGCGCGATCACAACCACCCGCGCTGTTCGTCAACTACCGGAGGGCTGGATGAGCATCGGCTTGACGTCGAGCTCCTTGTCCAGCAGCCCGTAGCGCTGCATCAGCTGCGTGACCCGCTGCAGCCGGGTCGCGTCGAGCGAGGTCGGGAAGGCACCGAAGTGGACGAGAGCGGCGGTTTCCTTGTCGACCTTGGCGTACTCGACGAGCAGCGGCTCGACCGTGGGACGGTCGGCGGCGTCCGCCTGACCCTTGGCGATCGCGCGCTGGAACGCGGCGACGGTCTTGGGGTTGTTCTTGGCGAACTCGCCGCTGGTCGCGTAGCCCGCGATCGGAATGTTGTCGGTCGGGCCCGACGCCGCGTCCAGGATCTTGACCTGGCCGGCGGCACGCTGCGCGCGGGTGATGAACGGCTCGACCATGAACGCCGCGTCAACGGTCTTGTTCTGGACCGCGGCCTGCATGTCCGGGAACGGCATCTCCTTGAACGTGACCGACTTCGGGTCGACGTTCGCCGCTTCCAGCGTGGCCTTCGCGGTCAGTTCCGCGATGTTCTTGAACGTGTTGATCGCGATGGTCTTGCCCGCCAGGTCCTTGGGGCTCTTGATGGCCGAGTCACCGGCCGCCAAGATCAGGAACATGTCGGGTTTGGCCTGGTAGCCATCGGCGATGAGCTTGATCCCGTCGACCTGCTTGGCCGCGTCCTTCGACTGGGCGGCGAAGAACGAGACCCAGTTGCCGAACGTCATGTCCAGCTCTTTGTTGATCAGGCCGGGGATCGCCTGAGCACCACCCTGGATCGTCTTGAGCTCGACCTCGAGACCCTCGGCCGCGAAGTAGCCCTTCTTGCTCGCCACGTGCACGGAGGCCACGTCGAGGATCGGCAGGACCCCCAGGGTGATCTTGGCCTTTTCGACCTGGCCGTTCCCGTTGGTCGCGGGAGCCGGATCCTTGCCGCCGAGCAGTCCACAGCTCGCCACGGTGGCGAGCAGCGTGGCGAGGGCGACGCCACGGACGGCCATACGGCGGACTCTTCGAGTCATCGGGAGCACTCTCCTGTCGGAGCGGTGTCGTCGTTGCGGGGAAAGGCGCGACGGTCAACCACTCAGAGTAATGATGCTGCTCCAAAAGACCCCAGTTGACCGACACACGCAGGTTCCAGTCCACTACCTGCGGTGAGCATCTAAGCACAGCAGACCTAGGGCTAGGAGAACCCCAGTTGAAGCGCGCTGTTGCCGTCGTAGGCGCCGGGCCGGCCGGTCTGACCTTGGCAAACCTGATCCAGCAGTCAGGTATCGACTGCGTTGTCCTCGAAAAAGCTAGTCGCACTCATGTGGAAACCCGGCCACGCGCGGGAGTGCTTGAACACCGCTCCGTGACCATGCTGGAGTCGTTCGGACTCGCCGATCGTTTGCTGATGGAAGCAGACCGTCACGGAACGTGTGAATTCCGCGTGAACGGACAGGCGTTCCAGGTGGCGTACAGCGATCTGTACGAGGGGCAGAACCACTACGTCTACCCCCAGCAGGAAGTGGTCAAGGACCTCATCGCGGCATTCCTCGACGGTGGCGGTGACATCCGGTTCTCGGTCAGCGACGTGGAGTTGCGGGATCTCACCTGTTCCAGCCCTTCCGTGGCCTGGACCAGCACAGATGGCAGACGTGAAGAAATTTCATGTGACTTCGTCGCCGGGTGCGACGGGTTCCACGGCGTGTGCCGGCCGTCGATTCCCGACGGAGTTCTGACAGAATTCTCGCATCACCACGGGATTGAGTGGCTCGCAATTCTCGCAGAGGCGCCGCCGTCCACTAAAGCCATCATTTACGCGCTGCACGAGGACGGTTTTGCCGGACACATGTTGCGGTCGCCGACCATTTCTCGCTTCTACCTCCAGGTGCCGGTCGGAACAAAAGCTTCGGATTGGTCCGACGAGCAGGTGTGGGAGGCCTTGCACAAGCGGTTCGCACTCCACGGTTCGACTTGGTCGCTGACCGAGGGAAAGATCGTTGAAAAGCGAATCCTCGACATGCGCAGCCACGTGGTCGAACCGATGTCGTACGGCCGGCTATACCTGCTGGGTGACGCAGCCCACATCATCACGCCGGTCGGCGCGAAGGGCATGAACCTCGCGATGAACGACGCGGCAACGCTCTCACGTGCACTGACGGAGTTCTACGCGACCGGTTCGGAGACCGGTCTCAAGACCTACTCCGACGACTGCCTGCGCCGCGTCTGGCGGGCCCAGGAGTTCTCGCAGTGGATGGTGAACATGATCCACACGGACGTCAGCTCCCCGTTCTTCGGACGCTTGGCGCAGGCACGGCTGGAGCACCTGGCCGAGTCGCCCGCGTACCGCGCGAGCTTCGCGGAGAACTACGTTGGCCCCTGAGGGCACAATCTCCCCCTGTGGGGTGACTCCCGGGCTCCCCTAACGGGTGAGACCAACCCCCTAGGGGCCTGCTTTCGTCACGATCTGGGGCCAACTCCCGATGCCGGGGGATGTCGATCATCCATATGGTGCAACACGACATCCCCCGATTCAGCTACAGGAGCTTGAGTCCCATGCAGCAGACCGAGACGACCCCGGTGCAGACCGCCCCGACCACGGTGGAGTCCACCCCGACCACGGTGGAGACGGGCAACACCACGGTGGCGACCGGTGGCGCCACGGTGGAGACCGGCGGCACCACGGTGCAGGCCGAGCCGACCACCCTGCACGACTTCACTCTCGGCCTCCTGACCGACCTCGACGCCCGTGAGGCGTTCCAGCAGGACCCGCTGGGCTGCCTCGAGGCCGCCGGCCTGAGCGACATCACCGCGGGCGACGTCCACGACATCCTGCCGCTGGTGCTCGACGCCGCGTCCGTGCCGAACGTCGAGGGCATCGACGACATCCTCGGCGGCGAGCTGCCGGCCGTCGACAGCCTGCTGCAGATCGCGGGCAACGTGGAGGGTGTCACCGGCGTCGCCGACGTCGCCACGCCGTCCGCCATCACCGCGCTCGTCTCGGACGTCTCCGGCCTCGGCGACTTCTCCGGCCTGGGCGACGTGTCGGGCACCCTCGACTCTGTCGTCTCCACCGTTCCCGCCGTCCCCGCCGTTCCCGCCGTCCCGCAGGCGACCGAGGTCGTCTCCACCGTCACCGACGTCGCCGCGCACGCCAACGTCGAGTCCGTGGTCGGCCAGGCGGTCGAGGTGGCGGGCGCGAACGGTGTCACCGACGTGCTGGTCAAGGACCTCGACGCCGACGTCCTCGTGAAGGACGTCATCGACTCCGACGTGCTGGTCAAGGACGTCGTGGACGTCAAGGACGTCGCGAACGTGACCGACAACGTCGTGCAGGTCGGCGACGTGCACCACGACCTCGGCCAGGTCATCGGTGACGTCAAGCTGGGCGACCTCAACCTCCTCGACGGCGGCGTCGGCAACCACAACGACGTGGACATCCACTTCTGATCGTTCTGCCACTGCTCTTCGAGCGGTTCACGGGGAACGGCAGGCGGGCGCTCTGCGACTCTGCCCCCGAGGCGCGGGTGCCCGCCTTCCCCGGTTGTACGCACACACCTCCTCTTCGCACGGTGACGGCTTCTCGTCGGCTGGCGGGCCACCCGCAAGCCCTGTCGCCGTGCGATACAGCTGGGCCCCGGACCTCGGCGGGTCCGGGGCCGAGTGGCGTGGCCCGGAACGTTGCCGGGCGAATTCGCGGTCAGACGGGTGCATCGTGGTGCCGCCCCCGCGTCCTCATACTGGACTCATACTGGATGTATGGGGCGCGGGGGCGATGCCGCGAGGTGCCCCGCTGAGCGTGAATTACCCAGCCGACGTTCCGGGTCACGCCACCAGTGAGGCTTCGCCTCGGACCGCCGAGCACCGGACCCCGGCTGTTGATGAGGGGAGCTTTCTTCAACCTCAGGTTTAGGAAAGCTCCCCTCATAAAGATCCACAGCGACCGGGCCGACGGCGCCCCGAAACCCGACTCAACCGTTCAGAATCCGAACCCCCAGGATCTAGCTGTCTGTGCTTGGCGCAGGTCTGCCGTCAGGCCGCGTCGTAGAGCACAGCCACCCCTCGCTCCATCGCCTCCCGGACACGGTGCAGGTCCACCGGGGATCCGTGCGCACGGCCCGCGTCGACCACGTGCCACACGTCGGACGGCGTGACTCCGACCGGCAGGTCCAGGTACCAGGCGAACCCGCGCGGCCGCGGCACAGCACCGGCCTCGACGAGGTAGGAGTTGACGAACGTGTTGATGATGTCCTGGTCAGGGTGCATCGGTGCGGGCGTGCGCACCACTCGGCGCGGACCGGCGACCCACGCCAGGAGCAGCTCATAGCCGTTGTCCGGCAACGCGAGCAGCCGCCGGCCTTCCAGGAGCACGACTCTGTCCCTGCCCCCGCCGGACACCTCGACAGGCTCCGCGTCGACGACGAGGAAGAGGCTCCAGTCCGTCACGCCGGGAAGTGTGTCAGGACGAGACCGTCTCGCTCAGCGACTCGCGCTCGGCCGCTGCCCACTTCTCCACGTCCATCGCCGCCGGCTTGCCGACGTTGAGCAGCCGCGCCACCTTCGACCTCAGCTCCACGAACACCTCGTCGGTCCGCGTCGTCACCTGGTTCCGCTCCGCGGGCAACGGCACCTCCAGATCCGCCACCAGCCGCGCGGGAGACCCGGACAGCACCAGGATCCGGTCCCCCAGGTACACCGACTCGTCGATGTCGTGCGTGACCACGAGAACGGTCGTGTCGTGCTCACGGCGCACGCGAAGCAACAGGTCTTCCAACTCGAACCGGGTCTGCGCGTCCACAGAGGCGAACGGCTCGTCCATCAACAACAAGGCAGGCCGGTAGGCGAGAGCGCGCGCGATCGCCACACGCTGCTGCATGCCACCGGACAGCTGCCACGGCCGCTTGCGAGCAGCTCCGGCCAACCCCACCCACTCCAGAGCCTCAGCGGCACGCTTGCGACGTTCCGCGCGCGGCAGAGACCGCAGCGGGAACTCCACGTTGCCCTGCACGGTGAGCCACGGGAACAACGAGCGCGAGTAGTCCTGGAACACCACGGCGAGATGCGAGCCGTGCAGGGACACGTCGCCACGCGAAGGCGCGACGAGGCCGGAGATCGTGCGCAGCAAGGTGGACTTGCCGCAGCCCGACGGGCCCACCACGCACACCAGCTCGCCGGCGCGCACGGTGAACGACAGGCCACCGATGGCCTCGTGGTCGCCGTACGTGTGGCCGAGGTCGGCCACCTCAAGCATGTTGCTCATCACGACTCCTCGGTTGCCAGGCCAACGCTCTGCGTTCCACCGCCAGCAGCGCGGTGTTGAGTCCGTAGCCGAGCACGCCCAGCAGGACGATGCCGGCCCACATGCGCGTGTAGTCGAACTCGCGCTGTGCCTGCATGAGCTGCGAGCCGATGCCGTTGTCCGTGCCCACCAGCTCGGAGATCACCATCAGCACGAGAGAAAGCGACAGCGAGACCCGCAGCCCGGCGAAGATCTTGGGCGACGCGGCGGGCAGGACCACGCCGAGCACCCACTGCCAGCGCGGGATCTGGAAGACCGCCGAAGTGTCCACTTTGGTCACGTCAACGGAGCGGGCACCGTCCACGCTGTTCAGCAGCACCGGCCAGACGACGCCGAAGACGATCGTCGCGAGCTGCATCGACGTGCCCGCCTTGAACAGCAGCAGGAACACCGGCACCAGCGCGGGTGGCGGGATCGAGCGCAGGAACACGAGCAACGGGCCCGCGTACTCCATCGCCCGCTCCGAGCGGCCCAGGAGCAGGCCCAGCGACACACCGATCACGCAGGCGATCGCCCAGCCCGACAGCAGCCGCGTCACCGACGGCACGATGTGCTCGGTGAAGTTCGACGGTTCGACGACCCACCACTCGTAGGCCGCGGTGAGGATCTTCGACGGCGGCGGGAAGAACGGGTCGTCGGCGAACCAGCCGAGCAGTTGCCACACGACAACCAGCCCGGCGAAAACGGTCCACCGCTGCAGGAACTTGCTCACCAGGCCACCCATCGCCGGCGGACGCGCTCGAGGCCGTTGTTGAGCAGGACGCCGATCGCGCCCGCGACCACGGTGCCGACCAGCACCTGGTCCATCCGGCCCGGTCCGCTGCGGGCCTCCATGATGAAGTAGCCGATGCCGATCTGGCTGCCGGCCATGAGCTCCACGCTCACCATCACGACCAGCGCCGTCGTCGCCGCGAGCCGGATTCCGGTGAGGACGAACGGCAGTGCGCTGGGCAGGGCGACCAGGAACAGCACTCCGATTCGGCCGGTCCCGAAAACCCTTGCCGTGTCAACGAGGAGCGAGTCCAGTTCGTCCAGCGCGTAAATGGTGTTGAAGAGGATCGGCCACAGTGCCGCGTAGACGGCCAGCGTGATCTTGGTTTCCGGGCCGAAGCCCAGCATCACGAGCGCGAGCGGAATCAGTGCCACAGAAGGGATCGGGCGCAGGAACTCGATGACCGCGCGCGTCGCGTGCCGGACAGCGGGGATGCTGCCGAGCACGAGTCCACTCGGCACCGCGATGACGACGGCGATCACGATGGCGATCAGCAGTGCCAGGACCGTTGCCACGACATGACTGATGAAGTCCGGCGAAGTCAGCTGCGTGACGAGCTCACCGACCACGACGGACGGTGGCGGGAGCGCCTCTGCAGGGATGAGAGGAGAGCGTCCTAAGAGCTCCCACAGCACGAGGAACCCGGCGATGCCGAGAAGCCCCCTTGTGAACGCACGCACTCGGTCACCCTAGAGAGTGGATCTCCTGTTCACAATGCGTGCCGGCCCAACTCCGGGTTGTTTCCCACACATCAGCGCGATTCAGCAGACCTCGACGCGCTCCACTTCGCCGAAGCTCTTCACCCATTCGGAGTCCGTGAGCCGTGCGCCGTCTTTTTCACACATCCTCTTGATGATCCGGGCGCTGTCGAGGTCGTACGGCAGCAGCTCGGGATCCCGGCCCCCGCTGCGCACGAGGAAGTCCTGGTACTGCGACCGGTACACGGCACGCATCGACTGGCCGTGCCCGGAGACGTACACGAGCCGGTCCGCCTGGCGACCCGACGTGTAGAGCTGCTGCACCTCGAAGATGTTGTCGCGGACCACGGCCACGCGGCCGTCGTCGGAGAACGTGACACGGGCCCCCGTGCGCATCACGCTGTTGAGCGTCGCGCGGAGCACGGGCGCGCCGCTGGGCACGCGCTGCCACACCTCGACGATGGACTCCGGCGAGTGCTCGACGGCGAGCCAGCGACCGTCGCTCGAGTAGGTGAGACTGCGGACGTAGACGGGCTGGACCAACGCCGGCGCGGCTGGTTCGTAGGTGCCGCCGATCCGCCAGAACTCGATCGTCGAGTTGCCCGACGCCGGGTCCCACACGGAGGTCGCGAGCTCGCGGCCGTCCTGGCTCAGCGCGACGGTCTCGGGGTTGCGCACCGGCATCGGCAGCTCGCGGGGTCTGCGGGGGTCGCCGAGGTCGAGCAGCATCGAACGCTCGGACGCGTCCGGCGTCGGCAGTCCTGGGACGACCGCGCCGCCGATCTTGCCGACGATCCGCGAGCCGTCCGGGCTGATGTCGAGCGTCCGGAACCGGTCGGGCAGCGGCGCGAGGTAGGTGAGGTCATTCGCGTCGTTGACGGCCCACAGGTGCTCCTGGTCGGCGGGGTCCTTCGTGACGACCCGGCGTTCGGCGAGCTTGACGACCCGGTGCCGGTCGAAGAACCTCTTGCCCGGCACCGCGCTGTCCTCGTCGAGGCTCCACATGCGGTCCGTGCCGTCCTCGTCGGTCACCGCGGCGAGCTCACCGCGCGGCGCGACCAGCACGTCGGCGTTGTCCGCCGGGGTGCCGGTGAACGGGATCCCACGCGTTACCGCGTTGGCGAGCCGCAGCACCTTCTCCGCCTCGGCCGACGGGTTGACCTTGTAGCCGACCAGCGCGTACTTGTCCGCGTACGGCCGACGCTGCTCCATCAGCGCCGAGGACTCGGAGATCGCCTTGCCGCCGAGCTCCCTGTCGTACAGCTGGCTGATCTTGCGCTCGTTGGCCAGGGCGTAGATGACGGTGCCGGGCACGAGCGCGACCAGCACCGCCATCACCGCGATCAACGCGGTCGAACGCCGGGTCTCGCGCCTGATGCTGATGTCGACGAACCGGCGCTCGTGCACCGTCAGGAAGTCGCCGAGCTCCTTGGCCTTGCGCAGCCGCGCGCCCCGGTAGAGGGCCAGCGGGTCGCGGTCGCTCGCCTCCCACAGCTCGATCGCGGTGACGAGCTGCTCGTGCGTGCGGAGGTTGTCGCGTTCCTCGTCGATCCACTCGGTGAGCCTGGGCCAGCGCAGCACCGCGTCGTGGGTGAGCTCGGCGCCGTCCTCGGTCAGCGTCACGAGCCTGGCCTTGGCGAGCAGGTCCAGCAGGTGCGGCTCGATGTCGAGCCTGCGGGTCCTGCGTTGCACGATTCCGTTGCGCTGCACCGAGATCAGCCGCAGGAAGACGCCTCTCGCCGCTCTTCTGCCGTCCTCGCTGAGGCTGTCGAAGAACGCGTCGGCCGCCCGCGCGACGACGTGTTCGATGCCGCCGGCCTCCTCGAACCCGGACTGGGACAGCGTCATGCCGCGCTTGCGCCGCCAGGTCTCGGTCAGCGCCTGCTGCACCAGCGGGAGCGCGTGCTGGTTGGCGGCGTCCGCGACCAGTCGCGCGATCACCGCGGTCTCGACGGTGGCGCCGATCTTGGCGGCGGGCTCGGTGATCGCGCGGCGCAGCTGGTCCGCGCTCATCGGCTCGATGACGATCTCGTTGCCGTCCAGGCCCTTCTCGTGGCACCGGTCGCGGTGGTCCGCGCGGACCGCGACGACGACGTGCGGGCAGCGGGTGAGGGCTGCGACGAAGTCCTGCTGGTCGAGCACCTGCTCGAAGTCGTCGACGAGGAGGGTGAGGCCGGGGCGGTGCTGGCGAATCCTCAGCCGGAGGTGGTCGGGGTCCTGCCGGAACTCGGCGCTGAGCTGCTCGGGCGTGGTGTTCTCGAAGATCTCGGCGAGGGTGCGGGCGAGGTCCTCGAGCGCGTTGCCCTTCGGCGTGATCACCACGGCGTCTTCGAGGGCGGGCTTGATGCCGGCGGCCAGCAGCGAGGTCCGGCCCGACCCGGAGGCACCGACGAGCACGGTGAGCGGCCGCACCCTGACCGACTCCACGACCTGCTCGACGAGGTACTCGCGGCCGAAGTACCTCTTCGCATCATGCTCGCCGAACGGTTCAGTGCCCGGATACGGTGCGTTAGGATGCAATGGCAGTGCGTGCTCGGCTGCGAGCTCACGCCACCGCTTGGTCCACGGCGCGGGATCAGCTTCACACGCCCGGACGAACGCCAGCGTCAGCGCGAGGGACGGCAGCTTCCGCCCACCCGCCGCGTCGGACAACGCGGTGGGCGAGTAGTTGGCCCGCCGCGCCAGCTCGCGGTAGCTCGGTTTGCCTGCTTGGTCACGCAGTCTGCGCAGGTCACCGGCGAACCGCAGCAACGCGGTGTCCTCCGGACCCAGCGGTCGTTCCCCTCGTGGCATGCCGCCTCCCGGCCGGATTGTCCACCAGAGCTTCGCCTGCCGTCTAACGGCCCGCTAAGCGCTGACCATCCGCAGGCCTGCTTCGTGATCGCTCCACGTCATCGGACGTGCCGCTCAGTCCTGGCACGGCGGCGCGAAGTCCAGGTCGCCGAAGTACCGCCGCCACTCCTCGCGGCTCATCCGCGGATGGGCCTGTTCGCAGATCCGGACGGCCGGGTCCCGCGGGTCGGCGTTCCACAGCCGCACCGCCCGGTCCGCACCACCCGTCACCACCTCGTCGCCCTTCGGTGTCAGCCCCACCGCGGCGACCGGACCGGTGTGGCCGCGCAGCAGCGCCTGCTCGACGGGTTCCTCCTGGTCCTCCAGCTGCCACAACCGCACCAGACCGTCGTCGGTGGCCACCGCGACGCTGCCCGTGCCGAGCCACGCCGAGGTGACCTCGCCGCCGCCGGACGGGATCTCGGCACGCAGCACGGGATCACGCGGGTCGGTGGTGTCCCAGAGGTGGACGGCGGTGGCGGCTGTGGTCATGAGCAGGTTCCGGCCGGCGAACTGGGCGCTGCCCGCGAACTTCTCGGTCAGGGAGAGAAGCGCGGCCTCACGAGGAGCGGTGACGTCGACGAGGTGGACGGCGCGGCCGGTCGTGACGGCGGCGAGGACGTGGCCGTCGTCGCGGAAAGCCATGCCCGCCAACGGTCCCAGGCCGAGCTGGACGGTGTGGAGCAGTCTCGGGCGTTCGCGGCGGAGGTCGGTCCAGAAGCTCAGGACGCCGTCGTGGCCGGTGGTGACGAGAGTGCTGCCCTGCCAGGCGATGGCGGCGGCGCGGGCGGGGAGGACGGTCAGCCGGCGGGGCTTGCCGAGGAAGACGTCGACCACGTGCACGGCGCCGTCCTCGCCGACAGAGGCGACCAGGCCACCGGCCGAGTCCATCGCGAGGGCCGTGACGGCGCCGGCGTGCCTGGTGGCTTCGTGGGAAGTGCGCGGGGACGGCAGGTCGTCGAGGTCCGTCAGCACCACCGCGCCGTCGCGGTGGCCGGTCGCCACCTGTTGCCGGGTCGGGCCGACGACCAGTGCGGACACTTCGGACTCGGCGTCGCGCAGCACCTGCGAGGGGACGTCCTCCTGCCGCAAACCGTTGCGCGCCTGGGGCAACGGCACCATCTGGTAGGCCGCGAGGGCGACCTGCTGGGCCAGCGCGGGGTTGGTGGAACGCAGTACTGCAGCGTCGCCGACGGCCCTCAACACGGCGGCGGCGGTGCGTTGCTCGTCGGCGGTTCTGGCGGCCTGCAAGGCGAAGATCGTCGAGCTGGCGGCGACGACGACCAGAGCGGCCAGCGCGACGAGCAGCTGACGTTGGCGGCGGGTGCGTCTTCGTGCACTAACCGAGATCTCGTGCTCGGCGGCCAGGCTCGCGGCGAGGAACGCGCGTTCCCTGGAGTTCAAGGAAAGTCCGGACGGGACGGTGGCCAGCCGGCGGCCGCGGTACAACGCGCCGGGGTCGCGGTCGAGGGACTCCCAGGTCTGCGCGGCGTGCGTGAGTTCGCGCTGTGCCTTGATGTTCTCGCGGTCCTCTTCGATCCACCGGGCGAACGCGGGCCAGCCGCGGATCAGCGCCTCGTGCGCCAGTTCGACACCGTCGCGGTCGATCACGACGAGCCGGGCCGCCGCCAACGCGCACAGCACGTCCTCGTCGGCTTCGAGCTCGTCCTTGTGCGCACGGCGTTTCGTGTCCTCCGCGGTCACGAGCCGCAGGAGGATCCGTTTGGCCTGCTGCTGTTGCCCGGCGGTGAAGCCGTCGAAAACCTCCTGCGCGGTACGGGCGACGGCGTGTTCGAGGCCGCCGACCTCCTCGTAACCGGCGAGCGTCAACGTCATGCCGCGACGGTGCTGCCAGGTCTCCGCCAGCGCGTGGGACAGCAGCGGCAACACGGCGGCCTGCCCCACCGCGTCCGCCATCAGCCGCGCCAGCAACGCCGTCTCGACCTTGGCCCCCGCCACCCCGGCGGGTTCGGTGATGGCGAGGCGCAGCTCGTCGGGCCTCATCGCGCCGACCATGACCTGACTGCCGCGCAGCACCTCGACGAGTTCCGGATATTGCGTGCAATGGCCGTAGTAGTCGGCGCGCACGCCGATGACGACCTTCGTACATCTCGTCAGTGCCGCGATGAGCCACACGCGAAGCTCTTCGTCGCGGCACAACGTGAACAGCTCCTCGAACTGGTCCACGACCACGAGGTGCCCGTGCTTGCGGCGAAGCACCTCCGGATCTTTCAGCTCCTCCGCGAGCTCGACCGCATCCGCACCCGTGAGCCGGGCGAGCGCGACCGCGCACTCCTCCACGGGGTTCGCGCCGGGCGTGAACAACAGGACGGGCTCGCGCGTGCGGGCGATGAGACCGGCCCGCAGCAACGAGGACTTCCCCACCCCGGACGGCCCGAACACCCCGGTGAAGCGGTGCCTCGTGATCAGCAGCTCAGCCGTCAACCGCTCACGCCCGAAGAACTTCGGCGCGTCGTCCGGCTGGAAC
Organism: Lentzea roselyniae; assembly: GCF_039537795.1. Classification (NCBI taxonomy): domain Bacteria; kingdom Bacillati; phylum Actinomycetota; class Actinomycetes; order Pseudonocardiales; family Pseudonocardiaceae; genus Lentzea; species Lentzea roselyniae. Next base: position 25,813 of record NZ_BAABBE010000013.1, on the reverse strand, counting down.
ATCGCCAGCCCGACGTACGGGCTGTCCCCTGCCGCCCGCGCCTCCGTCTCGGCCACGGCACGCCACCGCCGCGCCCACTCCTCCGGGTCGGCGTCACAGGCCTTGGCGTAGGCCTTCGTCACGGCAAGCGACGGCAGCTTCCGCCCGCCCGCCGCCTCCGACAACGCGGCGGCCGAGTAGTGCGCACGCCGGCTCAGCTCCCGGTAGGTCGGGCTGCCCGCACGCTCCCGCAGCCGGCGCAGATCGGCGGCGAACCGCAGGAGACCGCTCTCGCCCTCCTCGAGAGGGCGTTCCCGTCTCGGCATCCCGTCATTGTTCAGAGAACTTTGTTCAGCGGCCAACGGCTGACCGTGAACAACCCGAACGCCCTAACGTGGAACGCCGGGGAAGAAGCCCGGTGCTCGCGCCCCGAACCGGCGCCGGTGTGGCCGTGGGTGGCCGCCCCCCCCGGTGCCACCCACGGCTCAGCAGACGGGCACCCGCTCGACGTCCGGCAGGTATCTCGCCCACTCCTGGTCGGACAGTGCCGCACCGCCGAGGCACAGATCTTCGATCACCTGGTCGACGTCCGTGCGCAGCAGCCAGATGTATCCCTTCGTCAGCGCGATGAACCCGTACGGCGGCGACCAGTGATCAACCGCGGTCACGTTGTCGGGGAAGTTCTCGAACGCGGCCACCCGCACGGGCTTGCCGCGCTGCGCCAGGTCCCAGACGTGCACGGCGCGCTCCGTGCCGAGGAGCACCCGGCGACCGCCCGGGGCGAACTCGACCATGGGTTCGGCGCGGGGCAGGGTGGCGATGTCGGCCCACACCACCGGATTCGCGGGGTCGGCGACGTCCCACACCTGCACCTTGCCCTCCACCGAGTTGACCATCAGGAGAAACCTCCCGTCCGCGCTGACCTGGAAGGGTTCCCAGGACCCCTGCGTCACGTTCGCGTACACCCGGTTGACCGTGTCACCGTCGAGCCGCCAGATCTCGACGGGTCCGGCATTCAACCGGGACACGGCCAGAATGCGGCCGTCCGGCGACATCCTGTGACCGATTGTCCACACCGTGTTGTTCAAAGCGCATGGCCGACCCCTTACAACGTGTTCGCCGTAGCGTTTGCGTTGCAGGTGGTGATCGGGGGATCGCCTGGGGGTGCCCCTCCGGACTCGGGGGGCCGGAGGGGCACGGGGGTCGTCAGAGTGTGATCACAAACCGGCGAACACGTCCACGTCTTGTTGTTCAGCGTGAGCCGACGGCCGTGGACAACGCGATCTCCCTAGCCTCGCCTCAGCCGGTCAGCGGCCGGAACGAGCACGAGGGGGAACCGTTGATGATCAATGAGGCAGGTGGGGCGGCGACCGAGATACCCGCGCGGATGGTGTGCGAGGTCGATCGCGGCATCTACGTGAGACGAACGGACGAGCCGCCGCGGTACGTACCGGCGGGGACGAAGATCTTCATCGACGCGTGGGCCGGTGCGGGCTGGTATCGCGGCCGGCTCTGGGACTCTCGTGCGGAGGTGTACGTGCACGCGGGCGATCTCGGGTTGTCCTACGAGCAGTGACGAGTGCGTGTCCCTCCGGCGGGCCGGAGGGACACGTCTCTCAGAGACCGACGAGCTTGTAGAGACCGCCGACTTCCTGGCGGTTGAGCACGCGCATCGAGCCTGGGCGCTGGTTGCCGAGCGACACGTCACCGATCGCGACGCGCACCAGCGACTGCACCGGGTAGCCGACGTGCTCGAGCAGCCGGCGCACGATGTGCTTGCGGCCCTCGTGCAGGACGACCTCGACCAGGGCCTTGCCCGGCACGGCGCTGATGAGCTTGAAGGAGTCGACCTTGATCGGCCCGTCCTCCAGCTCGATGCCGGCCTTGAGCTTCTTGCCGAGGCCCTTCTCCACCGGGCCGGGGACCTCGGCGAGGTAGGTCTTCATGACGTTGTAGCTCGGGTGCATGAGCCGGTGCGCGAGCTCGCCGTCGTTGGTGAGCAGCAGCAGGCCCTCGGTCTCGGCGTCGAGGCGGCCGACGTGGAACAGGCGCTCCTTGCGGTTGCGCACCAGGTCGCCCACACACGGCCGGCCCAGGTCGTCCTCCATCGTGGAGAGCATGCCGAACGGCTTGTTCAGCGCGATGGTGACGACGTCCTCGCGGATCTGCACCCGCACGCCGTCGACGTGCACCACGGCCGTCTCGGGGTCGATCCGGCGCCCCTGCTCGCGCACAACCTTGCCGTCGACCTGGACGCGGCCCTGGTCGATCAGCTCCTCCGAAGCACGGCGGGAGGCGATCCCCGCCTGTGCGAGCACCTTCTGCAGGCGCACGCCCTCGTTCTCAGACATCGTCGATCGCATCCACTTCGGGCAGCAGCGGCGCGATTGGCGGCAGGTCGTGCAACGACGACAGCCCCAACCGCTCCAGGAACAGTTCGGTCGTGCGGTACAGGATCCCACCCGTGTCGCTGTCGGTGCCCGTCTCCTCGATGAGCCCCCGCGCGACCAGGGTCCGGATCACACCGTCCACGTTGACGCCACGCACCGCCGCGACCCGAGCCCTCGTGACGGGCTGCCGGTAGGCGATCACCGCGAGCGTCTCCAGGGCCGCGCGGGTGAGTTTCGCGCGCTGGCCGTCGAGCAGCAGCTTCTCCACGAACGGGGCGTACCGGTCTCGCGTGTAGAACCGCCAGCCGTCTCCCGCCCTGCGCAGGTCGATGCCACTGCCGGACTCGGTGTACCGGCTGGAGAGTCTACGGAGTGCCTCCTTGATTCGCTTAACCGGCTGCTCAAGGGCACTGCTGAGCTGGTCTTCCGCGATCGGGCTGTCGACCACGAGGAGGACGGACTCCAGTGCGGCGTCCAGTTCCCGCTCGTCGGTGAGGTCGGGGAGGCCGCTGTCCTCGATGGCCTCCTCGGGGGCGGCGGCGAGGAGCTGGGCTTCGAGGGTGGCGGCGTCGGGGTCGGCTTCCGGCTCAGGCTCGGAGTCGGATTCCGGTCCAGGTTCGGGCTCGGAGGCGGGCGCGGGCTCGGGGTCCGCGTCGGCCTCCGCTACCGACTCTGGCTCGGCGTCCGCGTCGGCCTCCGCTACCGACTCGGGCTCGGCGTCCGCGGCGACCTCGGCCTCAGCCTCGGCCGCCTCCGGCGCTGCAGCGGCGTCGTCCACCCGACGGTCTCCGTCGAACGCCGGCCCGGGGTTCTCGATCTCCGCCGCGTCCGGCCCGACCAGTGGCTCACTCATCGAAACTCCAATTGGCGGAAGTCCCGGCCTCGTGACCGGGAACCAGCCGATCCCTCGGAATCAGCCTCAGATCGTTGCCTGCAAGAATGTGAACGGTGAGCAAGACGCTGGTGAAGCGGGCGTTCAAGTACCGTTTCTATCCGACCGATGCTCAAGCAGCAGAGCTGTCGCGCACGTTCGGGTGTGTGCGTCTGGTCTACAACAAGGCCCTGGAAGCGCGCGCTGCGGCATGGACTCAGAACCAACGGCGAATCACCTACGGCGACACTTCGGCCATGCTCACCGCCTGGAAGAAGACCGAGGAGTTGGCGTTTCTGGGCGAGGTGTCCAGCGTCCCGCTGCAACAGACGCTGCGGCATCTGCAGAGCGCATTCAGTCACTTTTTCACCCGGCGTGCGCGACATCCGCGGTTCAAGTCGCGCAAGAAGTCCCGTGCTTCGGCGGAGTACACGCGCTCCGCATTTCGCTGGCGTGATGGCCGACTCGTGTTGGCGAAGATGTCCGAGCCGCTGGCGATCAAGTGGTCCCGGCCGCTTCCAGAAGGCGCCGAACCTTCGACCATCACGGTGTCCAGAGATAGCGCCGGTCGCTGGTTCGTGTCGATCCTGGTGGAGACCAGCGTGGATCACTACTTGCCCACGGCCGGAGCTGTGGGCATCGACGCAGGCCTCACCACGTTGGTCACACTCTCCACCGGGGAAAAGGTCACCAACCCGCGACACGAAAGGCGGGACCGGCAGCGGCTTGCCAGAGCCCAACGCGCACTGGCTCGCAAGCAAAAGGGTTCTGCAAATCGGGAGAAGGCGCGTCGCGCAGTCGCGTGCGTGTACGCCCGTATCGCCGATCGACGGCGGGACTTCCTGCACAAGCTCAGCACTCGGCTCGTTCGTGAAAACCAAACGATCGTGATCGAGGACTTGAACGTGTCCGGCATGCTCCGAGGCCGGCAGGCGCGTGCCATCTCCGACGCATCGTGGTCGCAGCTGCGGTCCATGCTCGAGTACAAGGCTGCGTGGTACGGCCGCGACGTGATCGCCATCGACCGGTGGTACCCGTCGAGCAAAATCTGCTCGGCCTGCGGGACGCTGACTGGCTCGATGCCGGTGAGCGTGCGGGTGTGGGCGTGCCGGTGCGGCGCGACCCACGATCGGGACGTGAACGCGGCGAAGAACATCCTGGCCGCCGGGCTGGCGGTCACAGCCTGTGGAGACGGTGTAGGACCGACCCGGCACGAACCGGTGAGGCAACCGTCACAACCTCCCTACCAAGGGTGAAGAAGCAGGAACTGTCGGGCGCGAGCCCGATGGAAATCCCCGCCGACCAGGCGGGAGGAAGGTCAACCGCCGTAGTCCTCGTCCTCATCGCCGGCGTGCACCTGCGCCTGCGCTTCCTCCAACGTCCCACCGACCCACGTCACCTGCAGCGGCCCGAGCGGATCCTCCTGCTCGAAGGCCAGCGACTTCTCCCGGTACAGCTCCAGCAGCGCCAGGAACCGCGCCACGATCTCCATCGTCTCGGTGCAGTCGGCGACGATCTCCGCGAACGACGCCGTGCCCTTCTCGATCAGCAACGCGCGCAGCGTGTCCGCGGTCTCGCGGATCGACACCCGGTGCTGGTGGATGTGGGCCACCGACAGGGTGCGCTTCTGCTTCGGGCGGAAGGAGGCGGCCGCGATCAGGGCGAACTTCTCGGGCGTCACGCCGAGCATCACCTCGGGCAGCAGGCCCTCGAACCGCGGCTCCAGCGACACCGACCGCGGATAACGGCGATAGGCGCCCTGCTCCAGCTCGGCGAACAGGGCCGCGACCTGCTTGTAGGCCCGGTACTGCAGCAACCGCGCGAACAGGAGGTCCCGCGCCTCCAGCAGCGCCAGGTCGTCCTCGTCCTCGACGTCGCCGGCGGGCAGGAGCCGGGCGGCCTTCAGGTCCAGCAGGGTCGCCGCGATGACCAGGAACTCGGTGGTCTCGTCGAGGTCCCACGAGTCCCCCATGGCGCGGATGTGCGCGATGAAGTCGTCGGTGACCTGGTGCAACGCCACCTCGGTCACGTCGAGCGTGTGCTGGGAGATGAGCTGGAGCAGCAGGTCGAACGGGCCCTCGAAGTTCGTCAGCCGGACCTTGAACTTGCCGTCATCAGCAACAGGAGCTTCCTCTGTCACTGCTCGCGCAACCTGCGTACCAGCAACGACGCGTCTCCGTGCGTTTCGAGGTCGTCCAGCACGATGGCGATCGCCTCACGCACCACCCGGCCGCGGTCGACGCCCAGGCCGTGCGAGGCGCGCAACGAGAGCCGCGCCTGCTCCAGGGCCAGCAGCTCCTCGTCGGACACGTACACCGTGATCTTCGTGGTGTGCTTCGTCCGGCCGGAGCCGCGGCGTTGCTGCGGGGCGACCTCTTCCGGAGCGGGAGAAGGGGACGCGGGCGCAGCGGTCAGCCGGAAGAGCTCGGCCGCCCCCGGCAGTGAAGGGCGACGGTTCACCGGGCGATCACCTCGCGGGCCAGGGCGCGGTAGGCGTTGGCGCCGGAGGACCGCGGTGCCCAGCGCGTGATCGGCTCACCGGCCACGGTGGTCTCCGGGAAGCGCACGGTGCGGTTGATGACCGCGTCGAACACGATGTCGCCGAACGCCTCCACGACGCGGGCCATGACCTCGCGCGAGTGCAGCGTGCGCGGGTCGTACATCGTGGCGAGGATGCCGGTGATGTTGAGCTTGGGGTTCAACCGTTCCTTGACCTTCTCGATGGTGTCGATGAGCAGCGCCACCCCGCGCAGCGAGAAGAACTCGCACTCCAGCGGGATCAGCACACCGTCCGCGGCCGCGAGGGCGTTCACCGTGAGCAGGCCGAGCGAGGGCTGGCAGTCGACCAGCACGTAGTCGTAGTGGTCGATGACGGGACGAAGGGTGCGCACGAGCGTGTGTTCGCGGCCCACCTCGGACACGAGCTGGATCTCGGCCGCGGACAGGTCGATGTTGCTCGGCAGCAGGTCCATGTCGTCGACCATGGTCTTGCGGATGACGTCGCCTACGGCGGTGTCACCTTCCATGATCACGTTGTAGATCGTGGTTTCCAGCTGGTGGGGGTGCACGCCCAGGCCCACCGACAGCGCGCCCTGCGGGTCGAAGTCGACCAGCAGCACCCGTCTGCCGTACTCGGCCAGCGCCGCGCCCAGGTTGATGGTCGACGTCGTCTTTCCGACGCCGCCCTTCTGGTTGCACACCGCCAGGATCTTCGCCGGGCCGTGGTGCAGCAGCGGCGGCGGATCGGGGGTGTGGCGACGTGGGCGGCCCGCCGGGCCGATGCCGTCGACCTGCTCCGTGGCAACGTCGTCCACCGGCGCGGCGTGCGGAGCCAGGCTCAGATCGGCACGGGGCGCGAAAGCGTGCTCCGGTGTCGACATGGCTGGCGTTCCCTCACTGGTCGTAGTCGTCTCTCCGGGCGCAGCCTAGGCCGCACCCGTGCGAGCGGCAACGCGCCTCGCCGGTGTTTGTCAAGACTGAGTTAGGCGGGCACATCCGTTCGTGTGCGCCGGTCAGCGGCGGAAAGCACCACGTCCAGGAGCCCGGGGAACAGAAGATCCAGGTCATCACGGCGCAGCGACACCCAGCGCTGGTTGCCGCGGCAGCGTGTTCGGGTGATGCCTGCTTCTCGCAGCACGCGCAGGTGCTGGGAGAGGGTCGACTTCGCCACGTCAACCTCGAAGGCCCCGCACAGCCTCTCCCCGCTCGACTGGATCTGGCGAACGACCGCGAGCCTGGTCGGGTCGCTCAGCGCGTGCAGCACGGCGGCTAGATCAATGGCCTGTGGGGACGGCTCGTCCAAGTTCGGCACCTGACCACCGTACCCGTGGAAGCCTCATGTTCCAGTGGCCCGAGGGTGTGCAGTTGCGTAGACCTCCCTCAAAGTCGTAACGGTTACCAGTGTGTACACCTGAGTGGTCGTAACCGATGCGTGCCCGAGAAGTTCTTGAACCACCCGAACGTCAGCACCCCCTTCGAGCAGATGGGTGGCGAACGAATGTCGCAACGTGTGGGGTGACACCGCGGCGGTGATCCCGGCTTCCTCCGCGGCGGTCTTCAGAACCGTCCACGCGCTCTGCCGGGAAAGCCTGCCCCCACGTGCATTCAGGAACAATGCAGGTGTCCCACGACCCTTGGCCGCCAGCGCGGGCCGCGCGCGAACCAGGTACGCGTCCACCGCCGCCAACGCCGGCCGTCCAACCGGGACGAGCCGCTGTTTTCCGCCCTTTCCGTCGAGCAGCACGGTTCGTTCTCCGGCATCGATGTCATCAATGTCGAGTCCGACGACCTCGGAGATGCGCGCGCCGGTCGAGTACAGCAACTCCAGCAACGCCTTGTCCCGCAGGTTCCCGACGGTGTCGAGCAGCGTCAGGACATCGTTGACAGGCAAGGCTTTCGGCAGCCTCTTGGGCGGCGATGGCGGATGCACGGCCCTTGCGACGTCATGGGGCACCACACCTTCCCTGTGCGCGAAGCGGTGCAACCCGCGCACGGCCACCAACGTCCGGGCGGCCGACGACGCCGCGAGCCCGCTCTCCCGCAACGCCGCCAGGAACTCGCTCACGTGCGACTCGGTCACCGCGCCCAGTTCCGTCACCCCGATCGACTCGAGGTGCTCGGTGTAGCGGCGCAGGTCGCGGGTGTAGGAGTCGAGCGTGTTGCGGGCGGTGCCGCGTTCGACGGCGAGGTGGTCGAGGTAGCTCGCCACCAGGTCTGCAATCACGCGAGTCCTTCCAGCACGATCTCTCCATCGCGCGCGTTGACGCCCTTCGCGAGCGCCGGATCTTCCGTGATCGCTCGTTCAAAACCCTTGTCCGCCAACGCGATGACGTACGACAATGTCACGTTCGTCAACGCGTACGTCGACGTGTTCGGCACTGCGCCCGGCATGTTCGCCACGCAGTAGAACACGGAGTCGTGCACGCGGTAGGTCGGGTTGTCGTGCGTGGTCGGCCTGGTGTCCTCGAAACAGCCGCCCTGGTCGACCGCGATGTCCACCAGCACGCTGCCTGGGCGCATCCGGGACACGAGCTCGTTGCTCACGAGCTTCGGGGCCTTCGCGCCCGGCACCAGCACCGCGCCGATCACGAGATCCGCCCAGCAGCAGGCCTTCTCGACCTCGTAGACGTTGGACGCGATCGTCTGCAGGTGCCCGCGGTAGGTGAAGTCGATCTGCCGCAACCGGTTGACGTTGGTGTCGAGCACGACCACCTCGGCCTGCATGCCGATCGCCATCGTCGCCGCGTTCATCCCCGCGACGCCCGCGCCGATCACCGCGACCTTGCCGGCCGCCACACCAGGCGCACCACCGAGAAGAACGCCGCGGCCGCCCTGCGCACGCTCCAGGCAGTGCGCGCCGACCTGCGCCGCCATCCGCCCCGCGATCTCGCTCATCGGTGCCAGCAGCGGCAGGGAACCGTCCGGCAGCTGCACGGTCTCGTAGGCGATGGCCGTGATGCCCGCGGCGGCGATGGCCTTCGTGCACTCCGCGCTCGCCGCGAGGTGCAGGTACGTGAACAGCACCTGATCGCGGCGCATGCGGTGGTACTCGGGCTCGATCGGTTCCTTGACCTTCAGCACCAGGTCCGCGGACGCCCACACCTCGTCCGCGGTGGCGGCGATCCGCGCGCCTGCGGCGATGTACTCGTGATCGGGGAACGACGAACCAGCTCCGGCGTCGTGTTCGACGACGACCTCGTGCCCGCGGCGGACCAGCTCGACCACACCGGCGGGCGTGATCGCGACGCGGTACTCGTGGTTCTTGATCTCCTTTGGGACACCGACCAGCATCGTCGCAGCGTATTCCCGATATCGATCTGCTGCATCGGATACCGTGCGCAGTTGTGTCAGAAGCATTCGGGCCGGAGCAGCAGCGCATCGGCAACCAGCAGCGCGAAGAGGCGATCACCGCGCTCAACGACCACTTCGCGCTCGCGCGGCTCGACATCGGCGAGTACCAGGAGCGGGTGAACCGCGCGTCCGGCGCGCAGACCTACTCCGAGCTGGCGGAACTGTTCCGCGACCTGCCGCAGCCGCATCCGCCGTTCCTCGCGCCGCCCTCGGTGCCGTTCGCCGCGGTTCCGCCGCCGCCACCGGGTTTCGCGCCCCAGCCCACGCAGCCGTACTACCCGCCGCCCACCGGCCAGCAGTACGCCGTTCCGCCGCCTCCTCCCGGCATGGCCGCGGGCATGGGCTACGCGAACCCGGCCGCCCCGTACGGCTACGACCCGATCACCGGCGTGCCGCTGTCGGACAAGTCGAAGATCGCCGCGGGCGTGCTGCAGCTGTTCCTGGGCAACCTGGGCATCGGCCGCTTCTACACCGGGCACGTCGGCATCGCCGTCGCCCAGCTGCTGACCTGCGGTGGCTGCGGCATCTGGTCGTTGATCGACGGGATCATCATCCTGGTCAACGGCGGCACCGACGCGCAGGGCCGCAAACTCCGCGACTAGTCCTTCTCGGCGGCCGCCTTGACCGAGGCGGCCTCCGTCTCCACGTACCGCTTGATCAGCGATCGGGTCATCAGCCAGCCGATCCCCGCCAGTGGACCGGAAGCGGTCAGGGCAAGGGTGAGCCGGCTCCCGTCGGCGTGCGGCTCAACGTCGTGCGCGGCGATGACGGTGACACCGGGCGACTTCGACTCCCAGGTGAACGACTTCCCAGCGGTCAGCTCGGTGACGGTCCACACCGCCGGGGAGAACCGGGGCTGCCGCAACCGGGTGCGCGAGCCGACCGCCAGGGGTCCGTCGTCGAGACGCTCCACGGAGTCGACCGTCGGGATCCGCTCCGGCCAGCGTTCGACGTCGGCCACGACGTCGAAGACGCGCTCCGGCGGGGCCGCGATGACCACGGAATGCTGCAGGCCAGCCATGCGCCGAGTCTAGATCCCGGCGAGGTTGCGGCCTACGCCCCAAACAGCCGCCACGACGAGAACGGCGACACCGACCCGTTTCGGCACGGATCGCCGTTCCCCGGTCCACCGGTCGCGAGTCCACCGCGCGAACAGCCACACGGCCAGCGGCACGCCCAACGCGAGCAACACGGCGTTGAAGTGGAATGCACCGACGACATCACCGTGCAGCAGCGCGTGCACCATGCGCGTGGCTCCGCACGCCGGGCAGTTGAGGCCCGTCAGCCAGTTGAACGGGCATTTCGGCAGCAGGTTGCCGGGCTGGTTCGGGTCGACGAACAGCAGCAGCACCGCACCGGCGCCGCCAAGAGCCAAAACGCCGAGAGGCGCGCGCAACCGGGTGAGCGCACCTCTCAGCGTCTTCATCGCTCCAACCTACTTCTTGCGCGCGGCGAACCGGGTCGGCTTGTCGCGGAAAGGCGCGTCGGCCGGACGCGGCTCGGCACGCCCTTCCAGCACCTCGCGGGCCGCGAGGAGGCCGGCGACCGCGGAGGCGTTCACGATCTCGCCGGAGAACACCATCCGCACCGCCTCGTCGAGCGGGAAGCGGTGGATCTCCAGGTCCGCCTCCTCCTCGCCCTGCACCTCGCGGTCCACCTCGGACAGGCCCCTCGCCAGGAACACGCGCACGACCTCGTCGGTGAAGCCGGGTGACGCGGCCGCGTCGACCAGCACGTCCCAGCGCTGGGCGTCGAGCCCGACCTCCTCGGCCAGCTCCCGCCGCGCGCCGACGACCGGCTCCTCGCCGTCGTGGTCGAGCAGCCCGGCGGGCAGCTCCCAGAGGTGCCTGCCGAGGGCGTGCCGGTACTGGTGGATCAGCACGACCTCGTCGGCGTCGTTGACCGCCACGACCGCGACCGCGCCCATGTGCTCGACGATCTCGCGCTTCGCCGTGTCGCCACCGGGCATCTCGACCTCGTCGATCCGCAGCGCCACGACCCGCCCGACGTGCAGGTCCTCGCTGGAGACCGTCCGGAAGTCGTGCCGGGAGGTCACTTCGAGGCCCCCGCGGTCAACGGGAGGCGGTCGGCCACCCGGTAGTTGATCGCGGCCTTCACGAACGCCGCGAACAGCGGGTGCGGCTTCGTGGGACGGGACTTGAGCTCCGGGTGCGCCTGCGTGGCCACGTAGAACGGGTGCACGTCGGCCGGCAGCTCGACGAACTCGACCAGGCGGTCGTCCGGCGACGTGCCGGAGAAGACCAGACCGGCCTCGCTGAGCTTGCCGCGGTAGGCGTTGTTGACCTCGTAGCGGTGCCGGTGCCGCTCGGAGACCTCGGTCGACCCGTAGGCCGTCGCGACCTGCGAGCCCGGCGTGAGCTTCGCGATGTACGCGCCCAGGCGCATCGTGCCGCCCATGTCGCGCTGACCGGAGACGACGTCCTGCTGGTCGGCCATCGTGGAGATGACCGGCGAACCGCCCTCTTCGAACTCGCTGGAGTTCGCGTCCTCGATGCCCGCGAGGTTCCGCGCGGCCTCGATCACCATGCACTGCAGGCCGAGGCACAGGCCGAGCGTCGGCACACCGCGCGTGCGGGTGTACTTCAGCGCGCCGATCTTGCCCTCGATGCCGCGCACGCCGAACCCGCCGGGGATCAGCACCGCGTCCATGCCGGACAGCGCGCGCGCCGCACCCTCGGGGGTCTGGCACTCGTCCGACGGCACCCACTTGATCTCGACCTTGGCGTGGTGCGCGAACCCGCCCGCACGCAGCGCCTCGGTGACCGACAGGTAGGCGTCCGGCAGGTCGACGTACTTGCCGACGAGCGCGATCTTCACCGTCTCCGACGGGTTGTGCACGCGCTCGAGCAGGTCGCCCCACACCGTCCAGTCGACGTCGCGGAACGGCAGACCCAGGCGGCGCACCACGTACGCGTCGAGGCCCTCGGCGTGCAGGACCTTCGGGATGTCGTAGATCGACGGCGCGTCCACGGCGGCGACGACGGCGTCGGTGTCGACGTCGCACATCAGGCCGATCTTGCGCTTCAACGCGTCCGGGATCTCCCGGTCCGCGCGGCACACGATCGCATCGGGCTGGATACCGATGTTGCGCAGCGCCGCGACGGAGTGCTGCGTCGGCTTGGTCTTCAGCTCGCCGGACGGCGCGAGGTACGGCACCAGGCTGACGTGCAGGAAGAAGACGTTGTCGCGGCCGACGTCGTGACGGACCTGGCGGCACGCCTCGAGGAAGGGCAGCGACTCGATGTCACCGACCGTGCCGCCGACCTCGGTGATGACCACGTCCGGTGTGACGCCGTCGGCGTCCGGCTCGGCCATCGCGCGGATGCGGCGCTTGATCTCGTCGGTGATGTGCGGGATGACCTGGACCGTGTCGCCCAGGTACTCGCCGCGGCGCTCCTTGGCGATGACCTCGGAGTACACCTGGCCGGTGGTGACGTTCGCGTCGCCGCTCAGATCCCGCGCGAGGAACCGCTCGTAGTGCCCGATGTCGAGGTCCGTTTCGGCACCGTCGTCGGTCACGAAGACCTCGCCGTGCTGGAACGGGTTCATCGTGCCGGGGTCCACGTTCAGGTACGGGTCGAGCTTCTGCATCGTTACCCGCAGGCCGCGCGAGGTGAGCAACTGGCCGAGGCTGGAGGCGGTGAGCCCCTTGCCCAGGGAAGACGCGACGCCTCCCGTGACGAAGACGTGCTTGGTCGTACGTGCCTGCTGCACCAACGGGGCTCCCGTGAAAATCGTGGGGGAAAATCCCCCTGTCCACGGGCCCTAACGCTAACACGCCGACGGTCACTCAGCGCACCACGACCCGGCAGATCACATCACCCGATCGGCGCAGCGAGGGGTTTCCCCGAACTCCGCCCGGTACGGGCCGAGATCAGGAATCGTTGTCACGTGACCTTCGACGTGGCAGGGGAAGCCGCCAGAGCGGTGCGCGAACGCGATGCGGCGTGGCGTTTCATCGAAGGGTTCGCGGCCGCGTGGGCGGAGCCGATCGAGCCGCAGGACGGCTGGAGCCGCCAGGAGCTCGCGGACACCGAGGACCAGCTCCGCGTGCGGATCCCGGAGGCGGTGAAGGAGGCCCTGTCGCTGTTCGGCAAGCGGCCCGACCTGACGAGCAACCAGGACCGGCTGCTCACGCCCGCCGAACTGCGCGTCGACCACGGAGTGCTGGTCTTCCGGGACGAGAACCAGTGGGTCGCGGCCTGGGGCACGCGTGTCACCGGTGACGACCCGGAGGTCCTGATCAAGCTCGACCTCGTCAACAAGGCCGAGGAGCGCTGGGACCCGTGGCTGCCGCGGTTCTCGCTGGCGTGCGTGGAGATGGTGCTGTCGGAGGCGCTGTTCCGCGACGGCGCCGAGACGGCCGACAGGGAGACGTCCGAGGGGGACATCTCCCTGCTGGAGGACCACTTCGCGCTCCTGCCGCTGAACAGTCCCGGCACCCGGTGGTTCGCCCGCGACGACGTGATCGTGCGGGAGGACGACAGTCAGTGGCTCTGGGCCCGTGCCCGTACACCGCACGCGCTTGAAGTGCTGCTGAAGACGCTGCCCGGCGAGTGGTCGACCGAATGCTGAGGACTCAGCCCGCGGGTCCCGGCGAGGACGCCTCGGCGTTGCCGGCCACTCCATAACGTCCACTGCGGCCTTCCAGCTGTTCGCGCAGTGCCATCACGACGACGATCTGGCCTGCCGGAGTGTCGGAGTTGTCGACCGTGGACAAGATGGAAGTCGCGTTGGTGTCCGCGCGGACCACGCCGATGGCGCCGGTGCCGTTCGCGGAGCCGTTCGCGCCCGCCAGCACGGCGCCCGCACCGGACCGGTCGAGCTGGGTGGCGAAGCGCGCGATCGTCGCGGCGCGGTCGGCGGCCGAGTCACCGATCGCGGCGCCGCCGGTGAGCACGATCGCGAGCTGCGCGGGCTTCACACCGGAGGTCGCCTTCACGAACCCGGCGTTGGAGAGTCCGGCGAGCGCGGCGGCCGCCTCGTCGGCGGTGGCCTGAGCCTGGTTGTTCGACGGGTTGAGCAGCAGCAGCGTGCCGAAGAGGCCACCCGCGCGCGTTCCGGGGTCACCGGCGGTGGGCAGCTGCGAGCCGGCGGGCTGCAGCCGGGCCACGAGGTCGCGGAGCTGGTCGCCGCGCGAGGGGTCGGCGAACGCGTCGGTCAGCTGGATCTCGCCGGTGACGCTCGCGCCCGCGGACTTCAGCATGCCGGTCAGAGCGTCCCGATCGGACGGACGCGCGTCGGAGGTGGTCACCAGCACCACGGTCCGGTCGGCGAGTCCGTCCTTGACGGCGAGCGGACCGACCGACGCGGCGAACTTGTCCGCCTCCGTCAGCTTGGCGTTCAACGCGTTGCGGTCGTTCTGCAGGTCGTTCACCTGCTGCGCCAACGAGTTCTTCTCATCGCTCAGGCCGGACAACAGCCGCCCGCTGATCGCGGTCGACCCCAGCACGACACCGACCGCGAGCGCCAGAAACACCGCGGTGATCGAAACTATGTGGTAGCGCAGCGAGATCACGAGAAGAACCCCTTGAACCAGTTGACGACGGATTGCCACGCGTCGACCACGATGTCGACGTAGACGTGACCGACGCCGGACACCGCCAGTGCCGCCACCATGGCGGCGATCGCGGCGGTCACCAGCAGGACGATCACGCCCATTGACACCCGGCTGCGATGCAAGGTCGCGACGGCCTCCCCGTCGACGAGCTTGCTGCCGAGCTTCAACCTGGTGAGGAACGTGGAGGGGTTGGAACCGGAGTGCCCGCGGTCGAGGAACTCGCGCAGCGTCGCGCGCAGCCCCACCGTGACGACCAGGGACGCCCCGTGGGCCTCGGCGAGCAGCAACGCGAGGTCTTCCGCGTTGCCAGACGCGGGGAACGTCACCGCGCCGATGCCGAGGTCCTGGATCCGCTGCAGGCCAGGAGCGTGGCCGTCGGTCTGCGCGGGCACGACCACCTCGGTGGCCGCGCGCAGTGACGCGGTGCCGATGCCGTCGGGGTCGCCGACGATGACGTCCGGCTTGTACCCGGCGTCGTGCAGCGTGTCCGCGCCGGTGTCGACGCCGATCAGCACCGGCCGGTACTCGCGGATGTACTTGCGGAGCTTGCGCAGCTGTTCCGCGTGCGACGGTCCACCCGCGACGACCAGCACCTGCCGGTCGCGCATGGGCACGTACACCTCGGGCACGCCGACACCGTCGAGCACCAGCGCTCGTTCCCTGCGCAGGAACTCGATGGTGTTGGCGGAGAACGCTTCCAGCTGCGCCGACATGCCGGCCTTCGCCTCGATCATCGCGTCGGCGATGCTCTCGGCGTTCTGCTCGACACCCTTGGCGAGCTCGCGTTCCCCGGCGTAGACGACACCCTCGTGCAGCCGGATCTTGGTGCCTTCCTTGATCTCGCGCAGTGCGACGGCACCGACGTTGTCGATCAGCGGAATGCCCGCCTCGATCAGCAGTTCCGGCCCGAGATTCGGAAAACGGCCGGAAATGGACGGCGAGGCGTTCACGACACCGACCACCTCGGCGGCGACGAGCGCCTCCGCGGTACGCCGATCGAGGTCGACGAGGTCGAAAACGGCGACATCACCGGGACTGACGCGCCGCACCAGGTCACTCACGCGCCGATCAACCCGTGCGACGCCGGTGACACCGGGAAGTTCGTGGTTAGTGCGGCTCAGCAACCCGGAAAGCTTCATGCGCCCGATAGTGACTCACGGTGCGCACGCGACAGGTGAGGCACGCCGGGCAATTCGTTCTGATCAGTCGTCGGGGTGAACCACTACGGCTCCAAACGCGACGATTGTCGCCGCTATAAGGACCCACATCCCGTTGCCGAACCCCGCTTCCAGACCGGGGTCGATGGTGATGTTGCCCTGCCTGTGAAAGCTGATCGCGTTCAGCAAATACACGAACAGCATTCCGGTGACTCCGGCGAGTGCCGCGGCTCCGGCGAATGCGACTTTCCACCATCGGACGCCGACGAGGACGGCGACCGCGGCGGCCACCGCCGGGATGCCGAAGAGAGGACCGTGCTCGTCTTCCGTGGCACCGAAGCGGGTGCTCCAGCCCGTGGTGACGTAGGCGGTCTGCGGCTGGTCGGGAGTCAGGCGGATGAGCAGTTCCGACAGCGGCAGGAAGGTCGCGGTGACCGCTGCCGCGGCGGCCAGGACGAGCAGGCCCGCGCTGAGGAGTCTCATGCCTGTTCCCGTTGGACGGCGATGGCACCGGTGAGGGCGACCAGCGTTCCGATCGCGAGGAAGACCAGCCCGAAGCCGATCGCGAAGTCGCCCTGCTGCTCGAGGGCGTGGCCACGTTCCGACACGACGAGCACCGCGGTGATGCCGACCGCGCCCAGCTGCGCCGCCGCTCCGGCCAGCGCGGCCCGGCTGACCCAGATCCCGGCGATCAGGAGCGCGACGGCGACCGCGACGGGCAGGCCGTACCAGGGCGAGAGTTCACCCGCGGGCCAGTCGCCGGGCTTGTTCACGACCTCCGTGCCCCACGCCCTGACGACAACCTCGATGTTGCCCGCGTAGGCGGTCGAGTACCACGGCAGCACCATCGCCGTCGCGGTCAGCACCACCCCCGCAGCGATCAGCGCGACCGCCGTCGGTCTTCCGATCACCGCGTCTCCTGCTGCTCTTCAAGGGGAATCTCGATGCCGAACGGCGGGGTGTCGTCGTCGCTGTCGAGCTGGTGCACGACCACGTCCTCTTCGTCCTCCGGCGACGGTTCTTCCTGCTTGCGCTGGGCGAGTGCCGCTCCGGCCAGGCCGATGACCGCGGCGAGGCCCAACATGTACGTGCCGCCGAGGACGGTCAGCGACGGCGGATGTCCGGTGTCGACCGGCCACTTGCTCATGTCCTCGGCCTGGCTTCGCAGCAGCATCAGGTACACGAACACGGCCCCGGCCAGCGCACCAGCGGCCCCCATCGCCACGGGCCTGCCGACGAACTCCGTCTGCTCCCGCAGCACGAGCAGCCCCGCGACCGCCATCAGCACGGCGGCCACGACCACCGGCCACCCGACGGCGAAGTAGGCGTCGTCCTCCCGCCCGTCCGGCAAGCTCGACTTGGCGATCCACAACGTCGAGGTCCACGTCACCTCGCGGTGGGCGGTGCGGTAGGTGTCCTGGAGGCTGCCGGCAACCGCCAGCGCAGCCCCGAGCACCAGCAGCAGCACGGCGATCCTGCGACGATCAATCACTCTTCTGCTCTTTCGGCTCTTGCGGCTCCTGGGGCTCCTGGGGCTCCTGGGGCTCGACGATCACCGGAAACCCGTACGGCGGCGTCTCGCTCTCGTCGCCCTCGATCTGGTGGATGACCGCGCCGCCCTCGGTGACGATCGGCTCACTGACGACCCTGCGCGGCAGCTCCTGGTGCAGCACCGCCGACACGACCCCCACCCCAGCCGCGACGACCAGCACGGTGACGCCGTCGCCCTGCTCCACGTCGAACGGCACGGGCGCCTCGAGCTCACGAAGCTTGTCGATCGTCCCCTGCACCCCGGCGATCGCCGTCCAGGCCACCCCGGCCAGCACCCCGGCCCCGAGCAAAGACCCGACGCGCGCGGCCGGCATCCGGAACGCCAGCACCACCGACAAGGCCATCACGAGCGCCGCCCCGACCGCCGGTTCCCCGTAGTCGAGCGGCGCGAGCATGAGCGCACCGCGGAAGTCGTCCCGCTCGGTGACCCACGACGAAGCCTCGTACCGCAACGTCCGCCCCTGCAGCTCGACCTGCACGGAGTAGGCCGACAGGAACGTCGCCGCCACCGCCAGCCCGGCCGCGACGAACACCAGCACCGCCCCGAACACCCGGCGCGTGGTCACAGATCCGGTCCACCTTCCACCGCACAAGCGTGTGCGTCCGCTGACCGGAACTCGGTCACGCTCCCATCATGCCGAACGCCGGCGGAACTGCGGAGAGGACTGCGGCAGAGTTCCGCCGCGCCGATCTTGTCGGTGGGCCGACCGCCTCAGCTCGCCCGCGTACGCAGACGGTGGGCGACCACGCCATGACCGCGCAGCCGCCCACCCGAAAACACAACCGAAGCCGTCAGGCCTTCTTCTTGCGGCGCCGCACCACCGGAGCCGCCGACTTGTCCGCCTTCGCCGCCGCCAGCAACTCCTCGGCATGCGCCCGGCCCGTGTCGGTCGAGTCCATGCCCGCCAGCATCCGGGCGAGCTCGACCACCCGCTGCGTCTCGTCCAGCTTGCGCACCGCGGACCGCGTGAACGTGCCGTCCGCCGACTTGTCGACGACCAGGTGCCGGTCGGCGAAGGCCGCCACCTGCGGCAGGTGCGTCACCACGATGACCTGGTGCGACCGGGCGAGCCTGGCCAGCCGGCGGCCCACCTCGACCGCGGCACGGCCACCGACGCCGGCGTCCACCTCGTCGAACACGAGCGTCGGCACCGGATCGGAGTGCGACAGCACGACCTCCAGCGCGAGCATCACGCGCGAGAGCTCACCGCCGGACGCGCCCTTGTGCACCGGCAGCGCGGGCGCGCCGGGGTGCGAGATCAGCCGGAGCTCCACCTCGTCCACGCCGGACGATCCCGCGTGCAGGATCGAGCGGCCCACGTTGAGCGCCTGCGGGTCGCCTGCCTCGGCGTGCCGGGGCTTGACGGCCAGCTCGACCGAGGCGTGCGGCATCGCGAGGCCGTCGAGCTCCTCGGTAACAGCCTTGCCCAGCTCCGCGGCGGCCTCGACGCGCGCGGCGGTGACCTGCTCCGCCAGCGCGGCCAGCTCGACCGCCAGCTCGTCGCGGCGCGCGGCCAGGGCGGTGAGCGCTTCTTCTGAGGTGTCCAGCCCGTCCAGACGGGCACGGGCCTCGTTGGCCCACTCGATCACGCCGTCGACGTCCGCCGCGTACTTGCGGGTGAGCGCCTTCAGCTCGGCCTGGCGCTGCAGCACCTGCTCCAGCCGGCCGGGATCGGCTTCGAGGTGGTCGAGGTAGCCGGAGATCTCGGCGCCGACGTCGGCCAGCAGCGTCGCCGCTTCGACCAGGCGCGGTTCCATCTCTCGCAGCTTCGGGTCCTCGGACGCGGCCAGGCGGCGCGCGGCCTCGGAGATCAGGCCGAGCGCGCCGGGGTTGTCCGGGTCGCCCTCCAGCGAGCCGCTCACCGCGAACTGCGCACCCTGGGCGGCCTCGCGGAGCTGGTCGGCGTCGGCGAGGCGGCGGGCCTCGTCGTGCAGCTCGGCGTCCTCACCCGGCTTCGGGTCTACCGCGTCGATCTCGGACAAGCCGTGCCGCAGCAGGTCGGCCTCGCGGGCGAGCTCGCGGGACCGCTCGGTGCGTTCCCTCAGCTCGGTGGCCACCTTGAGCCACTCCGTGCGGATGCGCTGGTACTCGCGCAGCGGCTCGGCCACGTCGTCGCCCGCGAACCGGTCGAGGACGGCGCGCTGCTCGGTCGGGCGCATGAGGCGCAGCTGGTCGTTCTGGCCGTGCACGGCGATCAGCTGCTCCGCCAGTTCGGACAGCACGCCGACCGGCACGGAGCGGCCTCCGACGTGGGCCCGGGAGCGGCCGTCGGAGCCGACGGTGCGGATCGCGATCAGCGAACCGTCGTCGTCCGCCTCGCCGCCGACCTCCTCCGCCACCTTCGCGGCAGGGCTGCCCGCCGGAGCCTGGAAGCGGCCTTCGACCACCGCCTTGTCGGCTCCGGTGCGCACGCGCGAAGCCTCCGCGCGGCCACCGCCGAGCAGGTGCAACCCGGTCACGACCATGGTCTTGCCCGCGCCCGTCTCACCGGTGACAACGGTGAATCCGGGATCGAGTTCAAGAGTGGCCTCGTCAATCACGCCAAGGCCATTGATGCGCATCTCGGCCAGCACAGGGCGAACCTTACTTGTCGGGTCCGACATTTCCGGATGGGACCTTGCTCTGGGGCACCATAACGAGCGAGTGCCGATGCACCGAGCGGCGCGATCAGCCTGCCGATGGTCCCCGCCACCCCTTGACCGGCAGGTCGAACTTCTCGACCAGCCGGTCCGTGAACGGAGCCTGGCGCAGCCGCACGACCTTGAGCGGCACCTCACCCTCCACGATCTCGATCCGTGCTCCCGCGGGCAGCTCGAACGTGCGCCGCCCGTCCGCGGACAGGGCGGCGGGGTGACCCGTGGCCTCGATCTCGAACGCCACGTGCGACTTCGGCGACACGACCAGCGGGCGGGCGAACAGCGCGTGCGCGTTGCTCGGCACCACCAGGATCGCCTGCACGTCCGGCCAGACAACAGGGCCACCGGCCGAGAACGCGTACGCCGTCGAGCCCGTCGGCGTCGCACACAGCACGCCGTCGCAGCCGAAAGCCGACACGGGCCTGCCGTCGACCTCGACGACGACCTCGAGGATGCGTTCGCGGATCAGCTTCTCGACGCTGATCTCGTTGAGCGCCCACGTCTTCACGACGACGTCGCCGTTGACCTTCGCCACGAGGTCGAGCGTCATGCGCTCTTCCACGAAGTAGTCGCGTTCCAGCACGTGCCCGACGGCCTCGTGCAACGCGTCCGAGTCCGCCTCCGCGAGGAAGCCGACCCGGCCCAGGTTCACGCCCAGCACCGGGACGCGCGCCGGGCGGGCGAGCTCGGCACCGCGCAGCAGCGTGCCGTCACCACCCAGCACCAGCACGAGCTCGGTGCCCTCGGCGGCGTGGTCGTCGGCGGGCACGACCTTGGTGCAGCACGACGGGCCGAGGTCACGCGCCTCGTCGTCGAGCACCCTCGTCGTGACGCCACCGACCGCCAGACGGCCGGCGACCTGACGGGCAAGATCGATGTTGCTCTGGTGGCCTGTGTGGACGACCAGCAGGACTTCCCTCATTGGGGCCCTTCTTCGACAGCGGAGCGCACCATCTCTGCGGCATCGACAGGATCGCCTTTGCGCAGCCAGAGGAAGTACTCGACGTTGCCGGACGGTCCTGGCAGCGGGCTCGCGACGACACCTCTCGTGGTGAGCCCGAGCTCCTCGGCGGCCTTGGTGACCTCGAGAACCGCCTCGACGCGCAGTTCCGGATCACGCACGACGCCACCGGAGCCGAGGCGTTCCTTGCCGACCTCGAACTGCGGCTTGACCATCGGCAGCAGGTCGCCCTCCTCGTCGAGGCACGCGGCGAGTGCGGGAAGCACAAGCCTCAACGAGATAAACGAAAGATCCGCTACGACGAGTTCAACTTTGCCGCCGATGTCCTCGGGCGTGAGGGTGCGGACGTTGGTCTTGTCCTTCACCACGACCCGGTCGTCGGTCTGCAGCTTCCAGTCGAGCAGACCCCTGCCGACGTCGGCCGCGACGACCTGCCTCGCGCCGTAGCGGAGGAGGACGTCGGTGAAACCGCCAGTGGATGCGCCCGCGTCGAGACAACGCTTGTCCGCGGGGTCGATCTTGAAGCCTTCGAGCGCGCCGATCAGCTTGTGCGCGCCCCTGGACGCCCAGTTCGGGTCGTTGCCGAGATCCTTGACGACGACCGCGTCGGAGGTCTCCACGGCGGTCGCGGGCTTCGTCGCGACGGTGCCGCGCACCGTGACGCGGCCGTCCGCGACGAGTTGGCTGGCGTGCTCACGGGACCTGGCGAGCCCCCTGCGCACGAGTTCGGCGTCGAGCCGCACTCTGCGAGGCACTGTGCATCACACCTTGTCGATGCTCGACAGTGCGTCGGTGAGCGTCGCGTGCACGGCGTCGAACCGCGCCACGTGCTCGGCGAGGGGAACGTTCTCGAGCCCGTCGAGCCTCTCCAGCGCGCCGTTGATGGCGTCAGCCGGGTTGGGCGGCGGTCCGGGCAAGGGGTAGCTCACGGTCTTACGGTAGCCGATGGAGTACCGACAGGTCCGCGCCGACATACGTGGGCCGCTGGTCTTCCGGAAGCGCTTGTGCCTCTTCATCCGTCGACACACCCGTGAGCACAAGCAGGGAGTCCATCCCCGCGTTGACCGCGCCCAGGATGTCCGTGTCGAGCCGGTCGCCGATCACCAGCGGCCGGTTCGCCTGGAGCTCCTTCGCGGCCTGCTGCAGCAGCGGGGTGGCGGGCTTGCCGGCGACGAGCGGCTCCTGGCCGGTCGCGGCCTTCAGCGCCGCGACGAGCGACCCGTTGCCGGGCAGAAGACCGCGCTCGGTGGGCAGGGTGGCGTCGACGTTGCACGCCACCCACAGCGCACCGCCTCGAATGGCCACGGCGGCCTCGGCCAGCTCACGCCAGCCGAGGTCCATGGACAGCCCTTGCAGGACCGCCACCGCGCCCTCGGCGGTGTCGGTCGGGATGAGACCGCGCTTGAACACCTCGGCCTCCAGGGCCTTGGTGCCGAGCACGAGCACGGTGGAGCGCTTGGGCAGGCGCTCGGCGAGCATGGCCGCGCCCGCCTGCGCGGAGGTGCTCACCTCGTCGACGCTCGTGTCGAACCCGAGCTCGACGAGGTGATCCGCGACCGCCTGCGGTGAGCGAGAGGCGTTGTTGGTGACGTACCGGATCCCGACACCTTTGCTTCTGGCCGCCGCGATGGCTTCCGCAGCACCCGGCACGGCCTCGGACCCGCGGTAGACGGTGCCGTCGAGATCGATCAGCAACGCGTCGTACCGGTCGACCAACGTCTCGCTCACTGCTGCGCGGTCTCCTCCTGGGTCAGCTCGAACGCGCGCTCGGCGGCGTCCGTCTCCCCTTCGTCGTCAGCCTCGGCGGCGTTGAGGAACCACTTGACGGCTTCCTCGATCCGGCCGGCCGCGGCCAGGTTGTCGGCGTAAGCGTAGAAGAGCCGCGCGGAGTAGGGATTGCGCTGCCCCGGGTCGAGGTCCGGCCCCTGCAACGCCACGACCGCCGCGTCGAGCTGCCCCATGTCCCGGCGAGCCCCGGCCGCGACGATCCGCAGCTCGATCTCGTCCTCCTGGGACAGATCCTTGGCAGCCGGATCCTTGGCGAGGTCGACGGCCCGCTCCGGCCGCCCGAGCGCCCGCTCGCAGTCGGCCATGA
This sequence comes from Lentzea roselyniae, assembly GCF_039537795.1. NCBI lineage: Bacteria > Bacillati > Actinomycetota > Actinomycetes > Pseudonocardiales > Pseudonocardiaceae > Lentzea > Lentzea roselyniae. The sequence goes on along the minus strand of NZ_BAABBE010000013.1, from coordinate 2,741 downwards.
TCGCGAGGTGGCCCGGCCCCGGCATCATCCGGCGCGCGGCCCGCAGCTCGCTGAGAGCCTCGGCCCACTCGTCGGCGAAGTAGGCGGTGAGCCCAGCCGCTTCCCGGACAACACCCACACGCGCCGCCTTGCTGCGCGCGTACCGCGCGTGCTCCAGGGCGAGCTCGGGGTCCTCGTCGATCAGCAGCCCGGCCGCGGCCAGGTGCCGGCCGATGATCTCCGCGAGGCCCTTGGGCAGGCTGCGCAGCTCGGCCCGGATCTCCGGGTCGAGGAGCGACAGGTCTGCCTCCTCGGGCAGCTCGGGCCGTCCGCCGCGGGGGGCGGGGGCGTCGTCGCGGTCATCCCGCTCGACCCGGTCGCTGTCGTCCGTGCCAACACCGGTCGCCGGGACCTCGCGGTCTTCGGTGTCGCTGTCGGCGGCGGCGACGTTGCGATCTTCGGCGTCACTGTCTTGGCTGCTGTCGCTGTCGCCGCTGATGTCGCGGTCCTCGGCGTCGCGCTCCTGGCCGTTGTCGCCGGCGACGTTGCGGTCCTCGGCGTCGCGATCTTCCCGGCTGTCTTCGCCGTTGCCGTCTTCGGCGTCGTCGCCCGCACGAACCCCACTGGCGTCACCGGTGGCGTCGTCGCCTTCACCGGCCTGCTCGCGGCCGGCGGCGGCACGGGTGGCCGCGGCGCCGTCGCCCAGGCGGTAGCCGGCGCGCTCACCCGAGGCCGACGCCTCCGGCGTCACGTCGGAAGCAGCAGCCGCCTCGTCCTGAGGCGCCGACTCCTGCTCGACCAGACGCTCCTGGAACCGCGCCGCACGCTCACGGCTGCGCTCGTCACGACGGTCGTCGCGCTGGGGGGCGGGACGCTCGTCGTTGCGGTAACCCGCGCGGTCGTCACGCTGGGAGCCGCCCGAACGGTAGCCACCCCGGTCACCGGAGCCGCCACGGTCGTCCTTGCGGTACCCGCCGCGGTCGCCACTGCGCTCGCCCGAGCGCTCGCCGCGGTAGCCACCGCGGTCGCCACCCGAGCGGTAACCGCCACGGTCACCGGAGCCTTCGCCCCGGTAGCCACCACGATCGCCAGAATCGCTCTTGCGGTACCCGCCGCGATCGCCGGAGTCGTCCCGACGGAAGCCGCCGCGATCACCAGAGCTCTCGCCCCGGTAGCCGCCGCGATCACCCGAGTCACTCTTGCGGTAACCGCCGCGGTCGCCCGAGTCGGTCTTGCGGAAGCCACCGCGATCGCCGGACTCGCTCTTCCGGTAGCCACCGCGGTCGCTGGAGTCGCTCTTGCGGTAGCCACCGCGGTCGCCCGAGTCGCTCTTGCGGTAACCACCGCGATCACCCGAACGCTCGCTGCGGTCGCCACCTGAACGGTAGCCACCACGGTCGCCAGAATCGCTCTTGCGATAGCCGCCGCGATCGCCGGAGTCGTCCCGACGGAAGCCGCCGCGATCGCCGGAATCAGTCTTGCGGTAGCCACCGCGGTCGCCGGAGTCATCCCGACGGAAGCCGCCACGATCACCCGAGCGCTCGCTGCGGAATCCACCGCGGTCGCCGCCGCCCGAGCGGTAACCGCCACGGTCGCCGGAGCTCTCGCCCCGGTAGCCACCACGGTCGCCCGAGTCAGTCTTCCGGTAACCGCCGCGGTCGCTCGAGTCAGTCTTCCGGTAACCGCCGCGGTCGCTCGAGTCAGTCTTCCGGTAGCCACCACGGTCGCTCGAGTCGCTCTTGCGGTAGCCACCACGGTCGCTGGAGTCGCTCTTGCGGTAGCCACCACGGTCGCTGGAGTCGCTCTTCCGGTAGCCACCACGGTCGCCCGAGTCAGTCTTCCGGTAGCCACCACGGTCACCGGAATCGCTCTTCCGGAAGCCACCACGGTCGCCCGAGTCGCTCTTCCGGTAGCCACCACGGTCGCCCGAGTCAGTCTTCCGGTAGCCACCACGGTCACCGGAGTCGCTCTTGCGGTAACCGCCACGGTCGCCGGAGTCGTCCTTGCGGAAGCCCGGGCGGTCACCACCGCGGTCGGAGCGGTGGCCGCCGGAACCCTCGCTGCGCTGGTAGCCGCCGCGCTCGCCCGAGCGCTCGCTGCGGAAACCGCCGCGGTCGCCGCCGCCCGAGCGGTAGCCGCCACGGTCGCCGGACTCGCTCTTGCGGTAGCCGGTGCTGTCGTTTCGGTCGTTGCGCTGGTAGCCGGCGCGGTCGTCTCGACGGTCTCCGCGGTTGGTGCGGTCGCCGGAGCCTTCCCCACGCTGGGAGCTGCTGTTGTTGCTGAACTTCCGATCGCCTGCTGAGCGGCCACCCTCGGAACGGCGCGGTCGGTCTCCCTGGCCACGCTGACGGTCGCCGGGACGATCCCCGAACCTAGACACCAAATCCTCCTATGGACACGCTGAAAGGGGCTTGTGAGCGAGCACTGTAGTTGTGCCCCGCAATCACAAGCCCCTTCAGGGAAGAAGTTCGGCGGCGACCTACTCTCCCACACCGTAACCAGTGCAGTACCATCGGCGCAGAAGGGCTTAACTACCGGGTTCGGAATGGGACCGGGTGTTTCCCCAACGCTATAACCACCGAAACACTATGAAATTACAACCAGCAACCCCGCGGGGGTTCGACCGGTTCTGGTTGTTCTTCCAGAACCGCACAGTGGATGCGTAGCGTCTTTGTAACAAGTCCTCGGCCTATTAGTACCAGTCAGCTCCAACCGTTACCGGTCTTCCACCTCTGGCCTATCAACCCAGTGGTCTAGCTGGG